>JACPDT010000323.1 GCA_016183865.1 Armatimonadota bacterium
AGGGACGGCAATCCCGAAGTCTATGTCATGGATGCAAACGGCGGAAATCCAACGAACACCACAAACAACGCAGCAGACGACGATTCTCCCTCCTGGTCCGCGGGGGGGACGAGATTTGTTTTTGTGTCCAAGCGCTACGGGGGAAACGAAATCTGCGTCGCGAACTCGGATGGATCGGGTGTGGTGAGACTGACAAACAATATCAGTGACGATGTTGAGCCCTGTTGGTTCAGATAAGATAGGCGGGTCGGCTCAGGGTCCCCTGCGGGAAGGCCACCAGTTCTCTCCGCTTGAGGTGTATTGTTTCAGGACAACGCCGCTGACGGTGCGCATCCCGAATATCTGGAGGGCGCTGCCGACGCGGTCTGAGACGAAAAGAATGGTATTGCTGTAAGCCGACCATGTGGGAGAATTATCCCAGGCAGCGTTATTCGTCAGATTGATTGTGGTACTGTCGGAGAACCGGTAGCGATAGACCTCCCCGTCCCTGGAGTAAGCCAGATATTGTCCGCTTGGAGCAACGCGAGGTTCCGAATCATTGGCGGCAGGTGTATTCATCATGGCCACAACGCTCGCATCTCCGAAGGGAAGAGGTTGTCCGGTGATGTTCGGGATGTAGCAGATGTCCTCATCACCCCCCGGATCCTGCCTGTCTGACGAGAAGAAAAGACTCCATCCTCCCAGGGACGGCACATTTGCGACCGACGGGTACTGGTTGTACAATGCCCCTACCACGGCAGTGTTTGTCACCTGGACTTGATTGCCTCCATTGGTGTCCATCTTCCAGATCTCGAAGCGTCCCGACCGGTTCGACACGAAGAGAATCTTGTCCGTGAACGGAGGCAGCGCCGAAGTGCCGGTCCAGGCAGGCTGCATGTCTGTTCCCCCGTCTGTGGTGAGTTGTGTGAGTCCGCTCCCATCTCCATTCATGCGGTAGATCTCGTAATCATTATTCGTTCCATCAAATCGGTTGGAGGTAAAAACGATCCAGTTATGTTCAACGGAATAGGCCGGGTCGTGGTCATCGGCGGCGTTTCCGGTCAGGTTTGTCTGGCTGTTTCCACTTGCATCCATGGAGTAAATTTCATTGTTAACATCTCTGTTGGAAACGAAGACGGTCATGTTCTGCAGGATGGACACGAAATTCACTCCGGTGATGTCGTTGCTTGCTATTGTTTCGGTGTCGGAGGCTGGATCAAAATCATAGCCGGCGCTCGCGGGGGTGACTGTGTATGTGGAGGAATTGTTGAGATTGCTGAAGGTCCAATTTCCCGAAGCATCTGTTGTGGTGGAGCCGGTTCCGGCGCCTGTGAGATTCAGAGTGAACCCTACGAGCGGTGTGTTTCCATTTTTCAGGGACCCGGAAATACTGTACTTGGTGCGAGTCCCTGTAAAATTCCGCGTGAGGTTTCCGCCTGCCATGGTGAAATTGTTGGGCGTGAAAACATAGTTAGGATGCGAGGGAGTAAGAGTATAGCTTCCGTTCGGCACCCTGTCGAAAGAATAGGTCCCATCAAGAGCGGTTGTTGTGTTGAAATTCAGAGGTCCTGTCAGGCTCATGGCCACACCCTGAATGGGGTTCCCTGTTCCCGCATCAGTCACTGTGCCGCTGACTCTCCAGCACTGCATGGTGAAATTCTGGGTCTTATCCGTGGTGACGGTCTTTGTGCTGGAAACAGGGTTGAATGTATAGCCAGCATACGTAGGAGTGACCGTGTATCCGCTTCCATTGCTGTCTTCCAGATTGTCGAAAAGATAAGATCCGTCCACAGAGCTGCTCAAAACGGTCTGAAGCACGGGATTCCCAAGCGCGTCGGTGCCTGAAAGGGTGAGGCTCACATTCCCAACCCCCACGTTATTGCCGTCTCTCACCAACCCTGACCACTGGTTCCACAGGCGGGTTGCCGTGAAGTCCTGTTTCTTGTCATTGGTTGTGACTACAACACTTGCCGGATCAGGATTCATCGTGTAGTCTGGGATGGAAGCAGTAATCGTATAGGTCCCTGCTCCTGCACCGAAAATCCGGTAAATCCCTTCTATATTCGTGACAAGGGTCCCTGATGTGGGTCCTGAGTACGTGACCGTGACCCCCGAAAGCTTGACCCCACTCTGGTTTTTCACCTGGCCGCTCACGGAAAGAAGGGTGTAGTCTGCAGTAAAATTCTTGGACTTGTTCTTGTTGGTGATGGTAATACTTGCGCTGACCGGAGTAAAGGTGTAGTTGGCCTGGGAAGGGGTGACCGTATAGACGCCCGCGCTAAGATCACTGAATGTATATTTTCCCTGACCGTCGGTAGCCACGGAAGCAACGGCGGCCCCTGTGAGATTCACGGTAAGCCCCTCCACCGGCCTGTTGTCGAAAGAATCCTTGATGGTTCCGGTTATGGCATAGGACAAGTAAGATCCCTGGAAATTCTGGCCCGTGAGATCGGCGCTGTTGATCTGCGCTGTCTTGTCGGGCGGGGTGAATCCCCAATCGGTCAATGAGGGCTCGACCGTGTATGTATTCCCGTTGGTAAGACCGTTAAACTGATAGAAGCCATTGGAATCCGTGCTTGTCGTGGCAATGAGAGTCCCCGTTTGATCAGGGTTCCATAGATCCACTGTGACTCCGGCAAGGGGGGCGCCTCCGCTCTTGTTCGTAATCGTCCCTGACCATCCGTATGCGACGCGAGTGGCCGTAAAGTTTATCCCCACCTGGGAGGCGTTCATGATAGTAACATTGCTGTTTACGGGGGTAAACGTGAAATTCGGATGTTGAGGAGTGACAGTATACGTGCCGTTGGGAAGACCTGTGAAGGAGTAGTTCCCTGAGGCATCGGTGCTTGTCTGAGAAACATTGTCCCCGGTGAGATTCACCGTAATGCCCGAAAGAGGCGAGCCTGACAGAGTAACAGTCCCGCTGATGGTGTAGAAACTGGGTTGAATCTTGAGAAGGGACAGGAAATTGGCGATGGTCACCGTTGTGGACGCGGGATTGAACTGATAGTTGGGATGTTTCGGAGTAAAAGTGTACGTGCCGTCAGGAAGATCGGGGATCTTGTAATTGCCGCTTGAGTCGGTTACCACGCTGGCCGCTATCACCCCGTTGGGAGTCGCATATTCAAGGGTCACGCCACTCAGGGGGGCCCCATTCCACTTGATGGCCCCCACAATGCTCGCCCCTGAGACCTCAATGGTGAGATCGGTCTCAGCGAGCTTCCCTGCCTCAACGGCGAAGCTCTTGCTGAGAGAAGACCCCCCATTCTCTCCTTCCTTTCTGGACCAGAATGAGCGCAGGCTGTGGTTTCCAGGGGAAAGATTGTAAAAAGTGAAAGTCCCGTCAGACCAGGTGGTGGTCATCAGACTTGCGGAATCGTCCGCAACCACAACATACCCGCCGATGGGTGTGCCATTTTTCGAGAGAACCCGGCCGGTCACGCTCCCCCTGGACAGGTCAAGATACTTGTTCTGGGCATCGTTTCCCACATAGTTGGTGACCCCGCCCTGAATCCGGACTCTTGTCGTGTAGGAAATTTGCCCGGACGTTACGGTGAGAGTATAGAGCCCCTGATCGAGGTCTGTGAGGAGGAAGTAGCCGTTTGAATCGGTCCGACCCCGAATGGCCCGACCGCCTCCTGATGAAGTGTCAACAGCTCTGCCCAGAGGGGAGGAAACGGAAACATCTGCGCCGGATACAGGCTGAGAGCCCTGAACTATAGCGCCTTCCAGCTTGCCGGTGGCAGGGATCAAAGGAGAAGAGCCGGAAGTGCTTCCGCCTCCCCCACCGGCGCCGCAGCCCGGAAGAATTACGGAAAACAGCAATACCGCGATCAGGAAAACTCGGCCCACGTTCCCCTCCCCTGGATATACGTTTTCGTCGCGTATTATATATTATATCATATTTCTAAGCAAAATTGCAAGGAAAACATTCAAAAAAATACACGGGGATAGCGTTCACTCATGACAGGTGCCAAGGCAAATGTGACTATAGTGTTGCTCATTGCAAACTGCACGAATTCACCGCAGAATGGACGCGCTACGGGGTCCTGCCGCCTGCGGGAGCCCACGCGGTACTCGCTCGACTCCCATCCCCCTCCCGCCTTCGGCGGGTGGGACCCAGTCG
>JACPDT010000324.1 GCA_016183865.1 Armatimonadota bacterium
TTCTCGTCCAGGTGGATGAGGGCCGCTTGAGGGCACTGGGCGTCCCTGTGCAGCAAATCATGCAGAGTCTGCAGTCCGAGAACCTGAATATTCCCGCAGGACGGATTACGGCATCGAATTTCGAATTCGGAATCCGCGCTGTGGGACAACTGGGAAAACCGGAAGAGCTGGGCCGGATCCTGATCGGTCATGCAGGGGGCAAGCCCGTGCTCCTCAAGGACGTGGCCCGAATCTCCGATTCCCACAAGGAGCAAAGAACCATCTCCCGCTTTAACGGGCAGGATGCAGTGGCTCTGAACATCAGAAAAAACACGGATGCCAACACCGTCCTTGTTGCAAAAGCCGTCAAGAAGAGGCTGACCGAGCTCAGGGCGAAGATTCCCAAAGAGGCCGGACTTTCCCTGGCCTATGACCAGTCCGTCTTTGTAGAGCAAGCCATCGAGAACATGAAGGCAACGGCCGTGGAGGGCGCATTTCTGGCTGTGGCCTTGATCTTTCTTTTCCTGGGAAGCATCCGCTCCACTCTGGCCATCTCCCTTTCCATACCCCTCTCGGTTCTGGGAACTCTTCTTGTCATGTACTTTACGGGGATGACCCTGAACATGATGAGTCTTGCAGGACTTCTCATGGGTATCGGGCGCATCGTGGATGACGCGATTGTGGTTCTGGAGAATATTTTCCGACACATGGAGAGGGGGGAATCCCCCCGGGAAGCGGCGGTCAGGGCCGGGGGGGAAGTGGGAATGCCGGTCCTGGCCTCCACCCTCACGACCATTTCCGTTTTTCTGCCCCTTTTTCTGGTCGGGGGATTCCTGGGCCAGGCATTTCGCCCGATTTCCACCACCTTCGCCGTTTCCCTCCTCTGCTCTTATGTCACGGCTATTTCCGTTATCCCCATGTTGGCTTCCCGCTTCAGGGGCGATGGGGAAGAACGCATCACCAGGGGACCTTTGGGATCGGTCCTGGAAGGATTCGACAGGCTCTGGAAGAGGCTGGAAGCAGGATATCGAATCGCCCTCGCGGCCGCCCTGGCTCATCGGGCAAGGGTCCTGGCCCTGGCTTTCGCGCTTCTCCTCGTGAGTCTTGCGATGATTCCGATCATAGGCTTCGAATTTCAGGGGCGGTGGGATCGGGGAGACTTTGTGGTCAATTTGGAGACCGGAATGGGAAGCTCCCTTGCCTGGACCGATGAAAGGGTGAAGCTGGCGGAAGTCCTGATCCGAAAGGAAGTGCCTGAAGTGAAGTGGATCTTTGCGGACGCAGGGCGTCCCGCCAGCGGGGGCATCAGCGCCCAGGGAGGATCCGCCTCGCAAAATCCCAGGCTGGGCGGGTTCACCATAGTGCTCAAAGACCGCACTCATCGGAAGCGAAGCGTATTTGAGGTGATGCAAGGGCTCAGAGAAACACTTCCGGCGATTCCGGGGGCAACCTTCCGTGTGTCGGAGCTTTTCACCATGACCGGACAAAAGCCTGTGGAAATCCTGATCAAGGGTGATGATCTCCAGACCTTGAGTCATATGGCGGAAAAGGCAAAAGGGAAGATCGCCGGAGTCCCGGGCCTTTCCAACATGGACTTGAACTGGAGAAGCGGCGCCCCCGAATATCAAATCGTCCTGAATCGGGAAAAAGCGGCCCAATCGGGCCTCGGATTCGCGCACGTGGCAGGCGCCCTTCGAGCTCTTCTTGCACCGGAGGAGGCCGGCAGATTCAGAGAAAGGGGCAAAGAGATCGAGATTCAGGTTCGCCTTCCTGAAAACGAGCGATCTACGCGGGCGGACATCACGCGCATCAGTATCCCCAGTCCATACGGCGCGAGAATCCCCCTCTCAGAACTGGCATCGGTGGAGCTGGCGCAAGGGCCGACTCAAATCACCCGCCAGGACCGGAGCCGCTTTGTGAGTGTCCAGGCGGACACCACGGGAACGAGAGCGCTCAGTGAGATCATGAAGGATGTCCGCCCTGAATTGGACGCCATGGAGTGGCCTGACGGATATGCCTGGGAAGTGGGGGGTGAAGAGAAACAGAGACAGGAAAGCTTTGCGAGCTTGCTCTCCGTACTGTTTCTGGGCATCGTTCTGGTTTACGTGATCCTGGCCATTCAATTCGAATCCTTTCTTCACCCCTTCACGGTCATCATGTCCATCCCCCTGGAGCTGGTGGGGGTATTCGGAGGGCTCCTCATCACCCATACCCATCTTTCCATATTCGGAATGCTGGGAGTAATCATGCTGACCGGTATCGTCGTATCGAACGCGATTCTTCTGGTGAACACTATCATCCTTCTGAGGGAAAGGGGCATGTCCAGGGACGAGGCGGTCATGACGGCAGGACCTTTGCGTCTCCGCCCGATTCTCATGACGGCCCTTGCCACTGTTTTCGCCATGATCCCCCTGGCCATGGGACTTCGCCCCGGTTCCGAGCTTTTCGCGGTTCTGGCCAGAGGCGTGGTCGGCGGGCTTCTCAGCTCCACGTTCCTGACTCTCCTCGTGATTCCAGTGGTCTATGTCACTCTTGACAACCTGACAGGGCGGTCGCTGAAACAAGGGTGACTAATTGAACCGGTTCGCAGAGCGGTATCCGCTTCTTTGTGGCCGGTTTCACCAGCTTCGTATCCACTGCCGTGACATCCGTTTTCCTGTTTACGTTTCGCGGTTCTTACAAGGACTTTATGCCGATCCGTATAAAACACCAAAATAAGAAAAGCGTCTCTACCCCACAACTTGACATGGCGCCGGCAGGTTACGACCGCGAAACTTATTTGAAGGCGTTTTATGCGGCATTTGAGATGGTATTCGGGTGTTGCGCGGATCCGCATGAACAAGGTGAGGCCGAGAGAGGGTTTCGAGTGGCGGACTACCGTGCGGCCAGACAAGCCCTTGCCGACTTCACCCCACTTGAGGTGGCCGTCGTTCTCTGCGCGGTTCTCATCTCGCGTGACAGTGGTCCTGAGGCGGTGCCCCTGGACAACCTCAGCTCGGTCACCTTCCTGAACGACGCGCTGGATGACGGCCTCGTGTTCCTCAGCCCGACCCCAGACGCTCTCGCGCTCAACCGCGGGGCGTGCGGTCCAATCGAGGCCATACTCCTGGATGCCAAGGTTCGGATACGAGGACAGTGAACTTGCCGCTTATGTCTTTGAAGCGCTTGACGTAGGGCGCTCATTCGATATCGGTGATGGCTTTAATCCGGCCTGACCCTCACATCAAGCTGACTCCGCGCCCACTGAGGTATTCTCGGGTATGAGCGCCCCGCTGGGCGCGTCGCAGCTTATGCGAATAACGTTAGCGGAATTGGAAGACCATCCAGGCCGTGTATCGTGCTGCCATCAGTGGCCGTGACGAGGAGAGCGCCACATGAGTTGAAGCAGCGCGCATCGAGACTTACGGAAGGAACACACCTCTGTCGTGGGGAAGATTCAGGGGAAGAAGAAATAAGATATCGACCCCGGGTTCCGAGCGACTAAACCAGTCATCGCTGTGGCCTGGAGACCAGGAAGGAGGCCATTCAATGCACGGGATGAGAGAAATAATAGAGGAAGCAGAATCCCTTCCTGTTGAGGAAAGGGTTATAGTTGTCGACTCGCTACTTCGAACGCTCAATCCTCCAGATGCGGAAATCGATAAAGAATGGGTGAAGATTGCCACACGTCGACTCGCAGAGTTACGATCCGGCAGTGCAAAGCCCATTCCAGGAGATGAAGTGTTCGCCAGGCTTCGGGAGCGTTTCGAGAAGTGAGCTTCTCATTTCATTCCGAGGCGGAGGCAGAATTTAACGGGGCTATAGATTATTACGAAGAGAGTCAGCCGGGACTTGGTTATGATTTCGCGCTCGAGGTCTTTGCCTGCATTCAGAACATTGTTAGTTACCAGACTGCGTGGCCTAGATGTCCGGCGCTGTCTTGTAAACAGGTTCCCTTTTGGCGTGATCTACAGCGTTGAGCAGGGTGAAATTTTCATTCTTGCGGTGATGCATCTGCGCCGACACCCTGATTATTGGAAGGACAGATTACAGGAAATCTTACAAGCAGAGAGATAGGGACCGCGAACAACTCGCTCCACCCGACGGCCGCATAATTCGAAGGCATAATCGAGGGCGGCCGCGAGTGAGCTCGGATCGTTAGGCAGAACTATATCTGCAGTAGTTGGGCATCATAAGGGGGGACTATGCAGAACAGCAATCCCGCGGTCGTAGGAAGTCCTAATCCGCTCGTTACAGCGCTTCGCTGGCTCGCCTTTATTTCGGGAGGCATCCTGGGCGGAGGGCTGGCTTGGGGTCTCGCTTTTCTTGCTTTCGGGAGCAGCTCGTGGCATCGTGGGGATGCGATTTGATGCCCCGATAAATATTTTTCTGGCCTCGCTTGCCTCCGGCTATGCAACAGTTTTCGCCAGTGCGTACATCGCTCCATCCAAAAGCAAAAAGGTGCCAGCTATAACGGCAGGCACAATCATGTGCGTAATGGGCGCTGGCGCAATCGTTTTTCGTTTGAGTAGCGGTGAGTGGTTCCGCTCGTTTGAGGGCCTCTGTGTAGTTGCTGGCGCAGCGATTGCAATGGTTCAAGCATCGAAGAATGAACTCGTTTAATGCCCAACAAAGCGTCCAGCGGACGTTATCCGGACCATGCGTGGTAGGAGGAGTCGATGCTGACGCATCCCGACCGTGACAAGTGGCGCAGTTGGCTCGAGCGAATTACTGACGAGATCGTTGGCAGTGCGGTTGATCGACACGTCTTTGATCGATGGTGGTCCATCATCCAGTCGAATCCATCTGTCGACGTCAACAACCGGTTCGTGGCTCTCAACTGGGCTTCTTACCTCGAGATGCAGGCCTTTACCGTCCGCCGCCAGCTTGACTGCAACAAGGATGCCATTTCGCTAGTGAAGTTGATGCTCGAAGATGCGGAGTATGCAGGCCAGCTTGGTCGGCACGACTTCCTCAACGCCTACACCAGTCCGGAGCACGCGGATGCCTGGCGGGAAGCGGGGGCGTTATTCGATGCCTTCGTGGATCCGGTGGCGCCCGACCTCGTTTCTGCCGCGGTGGTCCAGGATCAGATCGATGCCCTGCGGACGGCGTCGACTCTAATCAAGACGCTTGCTGCGTATTCCGTTGCAAACCGGACACCGATTCCAGGGAAACCGGACACTGATTCCAGGGAAACCGGACACTGATTCCAGGGAAACCGACACCGATTCCGGTGAAACCGGACACGGGGCAAGCAGACGCTGGATAGACTCGGGTGATCGAACTCTCCTGAAAACAGTAAGGAGGGAATGATCGTGCCTAAA
>JACPDT010000330.1 GCA_016183865.1 Armatimonadota bacterium
CGTTTCCAGAGCTTCTCCAGACGGGAGTCAAAGGTGCAGTACATTCTTCTTCGGCCCTCCCCATCCACCGCTACAAATCCATCCAGCCCGGTCTCTTCCACGATGATCCCCTCCACCCCGATGGCTCTCAAGCAGGATGCCGTTTTGGGGTCGGCGCGGATCTCGCCGGGTGGACCCATCTCTCCCTTGACTTTTTCCATTTCCAGGGCCAGAAAGAACAGATACGAGGGGGTGTTCATGAATTGCCTGTAGTGGGAACGGCAGGCTCCCCTGAGGGCCGAAATTCCCGCATCCTGTGCATGGAGCAAACGTTTTCGGGCAGATATCTTCTTTCCGGCCTCTTCCCGCGCCGAAAACCGCGATGCAAGCTCCCCCTTCCTTTGATCTGCTTCACGATGAAGGGCCTGCGCCTCCTGCCCGGCTTTTGACAGGATGCGGGCCGCCCTTTCCTGAGCTTCCTCAAGGATGGCGCGCTCCCTTGCCACTTCCTCCGCTCCCAAGGCTGCGAGCAGCTTCTCGACACTCATCGGCCCAGCAGGAGGACGGCGACTACAAATCCGAGGATCACCATGGTCTCAGGAATCGCAATCAGTATGATCATGACGCCGGAAAGCTCCTTTTTCTCGACAAGCGCTCCGACTGCAGCCGCCCCGATCTTGGCCTGCGCATAAGCTGTGGCGATGGCTGTAATGCCGATTGCAAGGGCAGAGGCAAGAACTTTCCAATCCATTGGCAGCCCTCCTGTCGTTTTTGTGGAGCTTCATCGGTCAGCTCTCACCGATTCCTCAATGGAGAGTATGGAACACCTCCAAAAGCATAGAAACGGCCGAAAAACTCCACGAAATGGAGACGCAGAGTTTGTACGATCGGACTATAGAGCCCCAGCACGACATTCAGGCTGTGCAGGCATAAAGCAAGCACCAAACCTGCCAGGACGTTTCCGGTCATACCACGGGCATCTTGCGCCAAATCGGCAAGAATCACCGATGCCAGCCCTAAAGCCATGATTCTTCCATAAGAAAAAATGCTTGAAATCGTCCTCGGCGTCTCCAGGACCACTTCCATCCACCCTGATGTCGCCATCTTGAGAACAAATGCAACTCCCAGTGAACCGAGGGCGGGAGACAGGTTTCCTCCGCCGAGGAGCATGCTGCCTGTCCAGGCTGCGGATGCGACCAGTGCCGTGTCGCAAAACTTCCCCAGGGTTCCCCTGAGAGATCTTCTCTTATATTCTACCCATGCTCCGATCAAGTTACCCAGAACCATGTGGACCGCCCCCAGGAAAACGACCCCCACAAGGAAAAGCTGGGGATGCTCCTTTCTTTGAAACGCCGGCTCACCAAGTCCAAGACTGACCCAGAGGCCGCCGAAAAATTCCCCGTATAGCACTCCCAACAGGGCACTCGATATGGCACAGAAAAGAATGATCCTTGCCGCGTCCAGGGCGACCGGGCGCCTTGGCGCGAGACGCAAAAGGAGCCAAGCCATCCCTGCCAGTATAGCCGCATATCCCACATCTCCCAGGATCAGCCCGAAAAACAAAGGTATCGTGACCGCAAGCAAAGGACTGGGATCCGCGGTGCCGTATGCAGGGGGAGAAAACCATTCGATGAGATGCTCATAGGGCGCCACCCAGCATGGATTCTTCAGTTGGACGGGGACCTCGGGGTATTCATCGGGTTCAGGGCTGTGGGAATAAAGCACGACCGCACCCTTAAATTCCAGCTCAAGCAATCGGCCCAGGCTCGACCTTTCGCAGGCAGGGACCCAGCCCGATATCCAGAAGGCCGCCTCTTTCTCAGCCAGGAAGCTCTCTGCGGCAATGGCGAGGGCCAGCCGATGGAGAGCAGCCTCTGAGGAAACGAGAGCCGGCCTCCACCGGCGTGATAGATCTGAAAGGATTTCCTCAATTTCCTTTCGTTTCTCCTTCAATTCGTTCTCTTGAGAGATGAGCCACCTCAGGGTGGAGGCGTATGTGTCCCGCTCAAAGCGCTCAGGAATGTGAATCGGCCGCACTCTGTCCCGAAAAACCCGTTTCCTCACTTCATCTCCCTGAGACTGAGGATATAAAGCGACTGCCAGAATGCCGGACTCAAGAGATTTC
The DNA here is from genome assembly GCA_016183865.1 of Armatimonadota bacterium. Lineage (GTDB taxonomy): Bacteria > Vulcanimicrobiota > JACPDT01 > JACPDT01 > JACPDT01 > JACPDT01. The sequence goes on from JACPDT010000330.1 coordinate 2,105, forward strand.
CCGCGGAAGAAGGCGCAAGCCCCCTGGGTCACTTCTTCCAGTCGTTTCTCCACATCATCGCAGGATCGGGCATGGTCCCTGGAAAATACAAGGCCTGCGATTTCCATCCGGCTCAGGGTGGTGATTCTCGCCAGAAGAGGCTGGAATTCCTTGAATAATCGGAGATACACCGAAACCTCTTTGATCTCCCCATCCAAGCCGTCCTCTTCCCGAACTGCATCCAGGATACTTGTCAGCGCCTCGCTCAGTGGTCCTTTCGATACCTCAAGGAGCCGCTCCTCATCGCCTTTCTCACTGATTTCCGCCTCAATCGCCCCTCCCTCAAGGGAAGGGGGAGGGGCGACGATCTCAGGCAAGCGCGATAAGGCGAGCTGAATCTCTCCGAGCAACTTGTTCACTGCAGAGAGGGTTGTCTTCTCTTCCTCGAGAAGGGACAAAGGAGTAGAATTGGAAATCGGAAAAAGGGGGTCCAGGGTCGGTTGGACGATGTGAAGAACTTCCGCTCTGTAAAGAGCAGAAATCACTCGGGACGCCAGGCGCCTCGGGCCGATCAGCCGGATGCGCTCCATGGGGACGATCATCCCTGTTCACCTTTTACAAGGAGATCGAAAAGCTCCAGCGCCAGAGGCTCGAACAACTCGTGAGGCAGAGTCGGGGAGGAGGCAATTGACCCCGCTGCCTCTCTTGAAGTCCCGCAAGCCAGGTCATCAAGAGAATTACTGATTTCGTCAAGCCTCAATTCTTCCTGCCGGACCAGATCGGCTGCTTTCTCTTCCGCCTCGGCAATGATGTCTTTCGCTCTTCTCTCGACCTCCGCCAGACGAATGCGGATTTCTTCCTCAAGTCTGCCGATCTCTTCAAAGGCTTGCTCGGGCTCGCTAATCCCACTCGTCACAGGTATTACGACCTTTCTTGAGTTCATTGAAAATCACCCACACCATGGACATTATACCCGTGAAAGGAACACATACCCATTCTACGACCCCTCCTATCGGTAGCGGGATGGGAACAATCTCGCGCATCCCGACTGTTCTTATTGAAGGAATTCTCAGGGCTCAAGCGGGGGGGGGTCTCTTGTGGACAAGCATTATGGTACGATCGCGTATCTGATCCTATTCGTTTTCTTGCTTGCTCTTCTCGCGACCCAACCAATTGAGGCTCAACTCGTTCTTGTGGACATGAAGGTGAAAATCGTAAAAGTGGACAGGGGCAAGGACCGGTTGGAAGTAAGGGTCCACGAGGGAGGCAACAAGAACGTTCAATATGTGGAGATAGACGGAAGCACGAAGTTTTCCGCCCGAAACCGGGAGGTATCCCGTGCAAGGGCCTGGTCGCTCCTGAGACGGGGCATGATCATCCGGGTGAAAGGCGGTTTCAAATTCGATTTGAAGATTCGGGCAAAATACATTTATTGGTAAATTCATCTCGCTCCCCAAAAGAAAGGAATGAAAAGCAATGCATAAGTTAAGAATCCTGGCGCTTATGACGCTTCTCTTACCGCTTCTGGTCGGGCCTGCCCTGGCCGTGAGCGACGAGCAACTGGACGCCGTCTCCCGTCAGGAAGCGGCGCAGCTTGAGGCACAGTACGGTCTCGTTACCGAGCCGTCCGTTATCTGGCGCGTGCAGCAGGTCTTGAATCGCCTTCTGCCCAACGCAAAGCAGACTCGCTGGTCCTATCAAGTGAAAGTTCTGAATGCCGATGTACCCAATGCTTTCGCTTTCCCCAATGGCTGGGTCTACGTGAACAAGGGTCTTCTGAGTATGCCTGCCACGGATGATGAGCTCGCCTTCGTTCTGGCCCACGAAGTGGCGCATGTTACCCAGGATCATGCGCGCCGCCGGATTGACCAGGCCATGCTCACGGGAACGATCATCGGGATTCTGACAGGGCAAAGCGAGAGCTGGGTGCAGATCCTGGGAGACATTCTAAACGCCACGATGCAAAGCGGCTACAGCCGCGAGCAGGAGATCGACGCGGACCGCATCGGCCTGGAGACGGTCTACAAGTCGGGGTTTAATACCCGCGGGGCCATCACATTTTTCCAGAAGCTCCAGGCAGCGGAGGGCGGTGGTGAAGGCATTCGCATCTTCCCCTCCCACCCTCGAACGGCTGATCGGGTTCGGAACATGGAAGAGCTTATTGCCAGGTATCCCGCCCCCAGCGGCACTCAGGCGGCTGCTTCCCCTGAAACCATACCGCCTCCCGGCGCGGCGCCGGCGCCTGGGCTGGTGGCACAGCCTCCAGACTTCTCCCTGAAGGACAGGAACGGTCAAACATGGCGCATGCTGGACCATGTGGGACAGGGTACGGTCGTTGTCTACTTCTGGGATGCGTCGGCAGGCCTTACCGCGCAAGAGCTGCCCAATATGGATCAGTTGCAGCAGGGACTCGGCTCAAAGGTCACCGTTGTCGCCATTCACACAAATGCTCAATTCCACCCTCTCGCTCGAGACTGGGTCGAGAAAATGAACCTGCAGATCCCTGTGCTCTTTGACGATGGAAATGCATTCCTGAAATACGGAGTGGTGGGGGTGGCGCCGCAGATCGTAATGATAGACGCCCAGGGCCGCCTGCGCTATCGAGCCATCGGGATGCCGAACGCAGACCTTCTTCTCCGCACATTGAGCCGGGTGGACACCGATACGGGCTTACTGGCGTGGGCCCGGGGCGGGCCGAAAGTCGTCGGAGCACTTGCAAAGCGGCATCGGGCGCAACTGGCCATCCAGAGCGCGCCGAAAGGGGCAAAAATGTCCGTAAACGGCGCCCCCAGGGGCAAGGCGCCGCGCACGATCGAGCTTCCCGCGGGCAAGTATCTGGTTGAGCTCACTCTGCCCAGATCGCGGCCGACAAAATTCATCGTGGACCTGGGAACAGGAACGCGAACGGAGCTGTTTGTGCCTGTGCAATAATTGAGTTGCCTGAACTGCCTCGGAACATCTCCTCAGACGAGAGAGGACGCTCCCCCCTCTCTCTTTTCTTTCGGGCTAGGAGGGTGTTGCCTTCTAGTGATGCGCGTTGCAAATTGCATGAATTCACCGCAGAATGACGCGCTACGGGGTCCTGCCGCCTGCGGGAGCCCACGCGGTACTCGCTCGACTCCCATCCCCCTCCCGCCTTCGGCGGGTGGGACCCAGTCGAGCTCCGTTCCGGGTGAGCCCCCCGACCCGCAAGCGGGTACCCCGCGGCGTCACCCCTCCGCGCTGACATTGCTGCAATTTGCAACGCGCAGAAGAATAAAAAAGGGGCGGGGAAAAAAAGCAAACGATCTTCTTCACAGACGAATCGGGGTTTTACCCTCTTCCCTGTGTTGTCCGCACTTATGCTCCTCGTGGGCAGACTCCAATTCTTCGAGAACAGGTCACCCGGGACCACCTTTCGGTCCAGAGCGCCATCTCACCGGATGGAAGACAGAATAAGATATGATCATCCAGCGTCGCTTCGCTCCGGGGACTGGCCGGCGTCCGTGGAATCAGTGACCGACATCAACGGAATACGCATACTTTGTCTTTCCTGTGGACCTCCTTTGATCATAGGGTAGCTCATATATGTTTTTTTTGTCCTGGGGTCCAAGTACACTATTCCGGGGGAAGGAAAAGACGGGCCTCGCTCCATATGATAGAGCTTTCTTTCTCGAAACAACCATACTTTTTCTTCAAGGAGAACATCCTTTAGGTTTTTGCCATAAAGGGCGACATTAAACTCGTAACTGGAACGCACATTTGGGTCGCTATCGAGGGGGCATGGCCACAGGTCTGATCAGCCAGCCCTGAAGGATTGAACCGGATTGCTACTACAGACTAATGACAGCCTTTGTTGTGCGATTCTCGTCTGCCAATATATGGACCGTCAGAAATATTTCTCTTTTACCTGACAGACATGCATGGATATTACTTAGTCTGTCAAGCAACTTACGGGTGGGCAAATGATTCGCTTTTCCGATGCCAACTAGATTAATTCCGACATAAGGTTCGACTATGCCGGTTTTGACTTCTCTTCGTATTGCCTGAATAAGTTGAAGTGCATGGAAAATGAGCATTCCATATACTGTGTTGCTGTTAACGCTACTGCTTTCTCGAAGAAATTCCTGAAAATCTATGTTGTCGTGTTTGGATTTTAATTGGTCAATTGTTCGCTGTAATGCTATGATCGCTCGTTCTGCTTTGTGGGTATAATTGTAAAGAATTATCCTCTGAGCTTCGTAACTCTTCCTCCCAAGTAGCCAGTCTCTCGCCTCTTCAAGCTCTTCTCTAGTTGCTCGAAATCTTTCATCCTTGTCGTGAAGCATATTAAGCAAAAAAATGACTTCGTTCGTTACGAAACTGCCTATCTCATGATCTGTATCTTCTGGCTCGTCAATGAGGATCTGATTGGCCCAATTATTCAAGTCTTGCTCAGAGATTTTCCCTTCCAGACAATCGTTTATTCTCCTAACTATTTCTCCCACCAGACTCATTTTTTTCAATTCCTTGAGGGAGGCACTAAGGAAAAATTCCCTGGGGCTTAGCAAAATCTCGATGAATTATTCTGCCCGTTGCATCCTTAATTTCATGAAGTACTATTCTAGTTCTCCCCATCTCATCTCTGTATTTTACCATTCTTTTTATTTCCCCAATTCGGGTGCCAGGTTTCCATTTTCCTGCCACCTCTTGAAAAGTTCCAATTTTTCTCAGAACAGTCTTTTCTGCTGCAGTGAGACCAATACGCCCCGCTTTGGACGGAAGTCCAATCGGGCATATATTCTCCGGTCGCGTAGTATACATCGCATACAGGCCCACCGCGGTTAGCGCTAGGATCCCCTTGCTGGACGAGAAGATCGGCGGCAGACCTGCACCCTCAAATAAACCTTCTCCGTGGATCGTTTGATCGAACTTTTCTCGTTGTTCCTTCGAAAAATAGAAGTAAGGATGATCTAATCCTCTAGGGTCCACGTAGTTAACCGGGTTATTCCCCACATACCCATAGAAATTGATTCCCCCCGCAAACCCAATCGGA
>JACPDT010000331.1 GCA_016183865.1 Armatimonadota bacterium
AAATTTCTGTGAGCACTCAACCGGCGTCTCAGGTAGTCAGGCGTCAGAATGCAGGAGTCAGAATGCAGGAGTCAGAATGAGGACGTCAGCTTTACAACATCGCACAAGGTTCCATCGAAGAATCTCGGTACTATTTGATTCTCGCCAAGGACCTCGAGTACGGCGATATTTCCGAGTTAAGCCAGTTGCTTGAAGAGGTCAGCAAGCTGTTGGAGGCCTATTCGCAGGCTATTCTGAATTATGACTCCTGCATCCTGTTTACCTGAGTAGCTACGAATTATTATGGTAATGAACGCGACTGACGTAGAAGCGAAAGTTCGGGAGCTCAGGGAGCGGATTCGGCACCACGATCACCTCTATTATGTGCTCGATTCTCCCGAAATCTCCGATCACGAGTATGATGCTCTGATGCGGGAGCTTCGCGAATTGGAAGAGAAGCACTCGGACCTCATCACACCCGATTCCCCCACTCAGCGTGTCTCTGGAAAGCCCGCGCCCGCCTTCGGAACCGTCGTCCACGAGACCCCCATGCAGAGCCTTGAAAATGCCATGACCCTGGAGGAGCTTCAGGAATTCGAGGAGCGGATCAGGCGCAAGGGAATCTCAGGGCCCATCGAGTACTGCGTCGAGCACAAGGTGGATGGCCTTGCCGTCGCTCTTACCTATGAGAACGGCACTCTCACAAAGGGCGCCACACGGGGCGATGGGGTCAGGGGTGAAGACATAACCCTGAACCTGCGCACAATCAAGAGGATCCCCCTGAAGCTCGCAGGAAAGCCGCCTGGCCGGCTTGTGGTGCGCGGCGAGGTTTTCATTAACAAAGATGAGTTCAAACGTCTGAATGAGGAAAGAGCGGCAAGGGGGGAGCCTCTTTTTGCAAACCCCAGAAACGCGGCTGCGGGATCGGTTCGACAGCTTGACGCAAGAATCACCGCTTCCCGGAAGCTTGATTTGTTCGTTTATTCCGCTGACTGGCCGGACATGAAGCTCGCCGCCCACAGTGAGGTCCTCCAGCGTGTCAGAAGTTTCGGACTTCACACCAATCCGCGAAACGAGGTCGTTCCCGACCTGTCCGTGGCGATGGAGCTTTGTCGCCGGACCCAGGAGTCCCATCAAGAGATTCCCTATGAAACGGATGGAATGGTGCTCAAGGTGAACTCATTGAATCTCCAAAAGACCCTGGGCGCCACTTCCCGTGCCCCACGTTGGGCCATCGCCTACAAGTTTCCTCCTGCGGAGGCTGTTTCCACAGTAAGGGACATCCTCGTCCAGGTCGGGCGGACCGGCGCATTGACCCCTGTGGCTTCCCTGGACCCCGTGGAAGTGGACGGCTCGACAGTGAGCAGGGCGACCCTTCACAATGAGGATGAGATCCGCAGAAAAGATGTGCGTGTAGGTGATACGGTGGTAGTGCGAAAGGCTGGGATGGTCATTCCCGAGATTGTCGCGGTCTTGCCGGAGAAACGGACAGGCAGGGAGCGTACTTTTGAGATGCCGACTCGCTGTCCTGTCTGCGGGTCGGAGGTTGAGCGGGAAAAAGGCGAGGCTGTGTCCCGATGCACCGGGGCGGGTTGCCCCGCACAACTGAAGGAGCGGATTCGCCATTTTGTCTCACGGAGAGCCATGGACATCGAGGGATTCGGCGACAAGCTCATTGACCGCCTTGTGGATGAAGGGATGCTCAAGAGTGCGGCTGATCTTTATCACCTCATCGCAGAGGATCTCGTGGCCCTGGAGAGGATGGGAAAAACCCTCGCCGCAAAGCTCATCCGACATGTTGATGAAAGCCGCGATCGGCCGTGGAATCGCGCACTCTTCGGTTTGGGGATACGGCACGTCGGGGAGCACACGGCACAAGTGCTGTCCAGGAGGTTCCCTTCCATCGAGCCTCTTTCTTCCGCGACGATAGAGGAATTGACTCGAATCCCCGAGATCGGCCCTGAAATCGCCCTGAGCATTCGGCTTTTTTTCGCACAGGAAGGCAACAGGAAGATCCTCGATCAGTTGATGAAGGCGGGGGTGCGGCTCCGTGAGTCTTCGGAGGAATTCCGGGAGACCCCGCGGGCAGGGAACCTGGAGGGCAGGCAGTTTGTTTTGACTGGTACCCTTTCTTCTTTCACAAGGGACGAGGCATCGGAGAAGATTCAGGCGCGCGGGGGACGTGTCACCGGAACGGTAACCAGGAAAACGGACTACCTGGTATGCGGTGAGAATCCAGGGTCCAAATATGCGAAAGCCCGGGAATTGGGGGTTCGGATCCTGAGTGAAGAGGAATTCCTCGCACTTCTGGAGAACGCATAGCCACTCTAAGTTCGCTAGGAGGCGAAGTGCGGTTGCACCATTCAGAGGAGTTTTATTTAGAAAAGATTGAAGAGATTATTGAAAAATTCGCTGTGATCCAAAGGAAGTTTGTCCAGGACAAGCAGGGGGTTCAGGCGATCATTCGATTCATTGAGGACTTCTCAGGGGCGCCTCAGTCTTTCTCTCTGGATGACCCTGTGATCCAGAAGGGAAGAAGCGCCGCCCAACGAGTCGCGGCAGAAATGGAAGAACAGCTCAAGGAGCTTCAGAAGCTGCGTCCCCCCGAAGTCTGGACAAAATTCCATGAGACCCTCACTCAGTCCATCAAGCTGCAGTTGGATGGATATAAGGAAATGAGCAAGGTTTTCGAGAGCCGAAACGTGATCCATATCGCAGCAGGCCAGAAACTGGTGAATGAGGGCATGAGTCTTCTGGAAGCGGGCTACAAGCCCACTCCGGAATAACGTTGTGGAACTCGTCGAATGTGTACCCAATGTCAGCGAAGGCCGCAACAGGGAAGTCATCGAGAGAATTCTCGATGAAGTAAGAAAAGTGGATGGGGTACGGCTTTTGGATTGCCGGTCCGATGCCAGCCACAATCGCTCTGTTGTTACCTTCATCGGCTCACCCCAGGCCGCCAAAGAGGCCGCCTTTGCGCTGGCCTCAAAGGCGGTGGAGCTCATCAACCTGGAGACCCACAAGGGGGAGCATCCCCGGGTGGGCGCGTGTGACGTGATCCCCTTTGTCCCCTTAAGCGGCGTCACCATGAAAGATTGCGTTGCGCTGGCACGGGAGCTGGGAAAAGACATCGCGGACAGGTTGCGGGTTCCCGTCTACTTTTATGAGGAAGCGGCCATGCGTCCCGAGCGGAAGGACTTGTCTCATATTCGAAAAGGGGAGTTCGAGTCTCTCAAGACCGAGATCACGAAACCGGAGAGGGCGCCTGATGTTGGGGAAGCCAGAGTGCATCCAACGGCCGGGGCCACAGTGGTCGGCGCCCGTCCTCCTCTGATCGCCTATAATGTCAATCTGGGAACGGACAATCTCGAAATCGCCAAAAAGATCGCGAAAAGGCTTCGAGCAAAGGATGGCGGACTTTCCCGGGTCAAGGCGCTGGGCATGAAGATCGAGGAGAGAAACATGGCCCAGGTAAGCATGAATCTGACCGATTTTCGAAAAAGCTCCATGTATGCGGCGAGAGAAATGGTGCGCATGGAGGCGGCCAGGTACGGCGTCTCCGTTATTGGAACCGAGATTGTAGGTCTTGTTCCGTTGGATGCCTTGCTGGAATGCGCATCATACTATCTGCAACTGGAAGACTTCAAGAGAGACCAGATTCTCGATTTGCATATCTCATGATTTCACCGAAGAAACCCGATCTCTTGATCAAAGGTGGGCAGGTCGTCACTCTCAGAGGAAAGAAGGTCCCTGTCGTCGGATCGGACCTTGAGGACCTCGGAGTCATCCCCGACGGCTGCGTCCTGTGTGATTCCACGGGCCGGATCATGGCGGTGGGATCTTATTCCGACATGTCCTCCCAGTTTTCCCTTTCGAAAGTGACGACACTGGAGGTGCAGAATCGGGTTCTGCTCCCCGGATTTGTGGATTCCCACGCCCATCCTGTTTTCTCGGGCTCCCGGACCGAAGAATTTCAAATGAGGGCAAAAGGGGCCACCTATATGGAGATTCATGAGAAGGGAGGAGGCATTCTCCATACGGTTAGAGAGACCCGGGAGGCCGCGGGCGAGACCCTTCGGGAGCTGGCTCGCGCCCGAATCCAGGCAATGTTTCGTCACGGCAGCACCACAGTTGAGGCAAAGAGCGGATACGGACTCACTACGGAGTCGGAGGAGAAATGCCTGGACGTGCTCAGGGACCTGTCGGAAGAATTGCCTGTTGAGATCGTTCCCACCTTCATGGGGGCTCATGCCATACCCCCTGAATATGAATCCTCCCCTGAAGAATTCGTGGACCTGGTTGTATCCGAAATGATTCCACAGGTTGCGGTGAAAGCGGAGTTTTGTGATGTCTTTTGCGAGAAGGGCGCCTTTACTCCAGAGCAGTCGCGGCGGATTCTTGAAGCCGGAAAGCGCTACGGTCTTTCTCCCCGCATACATGCGGAGGAGTTCTCAGACCAGGGTGGGGCCGCCCTGGCCGTTGAGGTGGGCGCTCTATCCGCGGATCATCTGTTGGAGATCGGGGATTCGGGAATCGTCTCATTGGCTCAATCCGGTACTGTTGCGACGCTTCTTCCGGGAACCCCTTTTTTTCTCGGAATGGATCGCTACGCCCCCGCCATGAAGCTCCTGGAGCGTGGAGTTCCCGTCGCCCTGGCAACAGACTTCAACGCAGGCAGTTGCCTCGGTCTTTCCATGCAGATGGTGATTTCTCTTGCCTGTCTTCGCATGAAAATGCCTGTGGAGGCTGCCCTGATCGGGGCCACCTTGAATGGGGCATACACTCTGGCCCGCTCGGATCGGCTGGGGAGCATCGAAGTCGGCAAACAGGCCGATATCATCATACTGGACGTTTTGGATTATCGTGAAATGCCGTATGTCTTCGGGTGCAATCTGGTGAAGAGCGTGATCAAGAACGGAAAAATCATGGACTTTGATCATGACCGGAGGTTTGCCCATGTATGAAACAAGAGTGAATCTGGCCTCACTGACTCTCGAGAATTTTTTGCGAGAGCTGGCTTCGGCCGCTCCGGCCCCCGGGGGAGGCAGCACGGCGGCTTTGGAGGGCTCTCTGGCTTCCGCCCTTACATGCATGGTCATCCAGATTGCGGGAAAGAAGTTTCCCGATCTTCCCGAGGAGCTTCTCTCGAAATCGGCCGGCCTCATGAAATACTCCCTTCTTCTGGTTCAGAAGGATAAGGAGGCTTATGAAGCTGTGGCGGGCGCCTACAAGCTTCAGAAGGACACCCCCGAAAAGAAAGCATTAAGGACTGCACAGATCCAGAAGGCCCTCGAAGAAGCCATCCGAGTCCCCCTTGAGACAGCGAGGGCTTGCGTGGAGGTGCTCGAGATCTGTGAGAAGCTGGGCCATGCGGCAAAAGGGGACTTCTTTTGCGATCTCCTCGTAGCCGCGAAAATTGCGCACACAGGACTCGATTCCGCTCTCCTGAATGTGCGTTTGAATCTCAAGAGCTTGAAAGATTCCACCCGCAGGGATGAATATGAGCGCCAGGCACGGGAGTTGCGGGAAAAGGGTCAGGCTCTGCTGCAGAATGTGGAGCCCCTTCTCCTGGGCGCCCTTGAATTGAAATAGAATAGAAACCCACAATCTGCGCCCAAAAAGAAGGGAACTTTCGCAAAGGGTAAAATATAACACAATCTGGAGCAAGTATTACAGTTTTCTTCCGCCACATCTTTGGCCTTCACGACAGAATGAATGAACAGGAGTGGAGAGCGTAATGAGAAGATCCATTCTGGTATACGGGATTCTTGCTGCTTTTGTTCTTGGGGCTTTCTGGTGGCATGGGGAAGCCGGAAGGTTCTCGGGACGTCTTCTCGCTGCCGAGGATGCCCAGGGTAAGGTAAAGGCGCTCCAGAAGGGAGATCGAGAAAGAGATGCAGAAAGCCGCTTCCCTGTCAGGGGATGCCAGGAGACAGAAGCTTCAGGAGCTGGCGAAAGATCGTGCCCAGGTGGATATGGATCTCGAGAAAAAGGAAGGGGAGCTCAGAAAAGCGGAGGCCCTGGCGACCCTCAACACTCAAGGCGCCACTTACGAGCGGCCCAAGACCCTTTCCCCCGGGAAGGTCGCTTACAGCAAAGAAGCCACGGCGGAGGACTATCTTGCGGGTCGAGTGGAAGGACAGGATTACAAGTATAAAAAGCGCGGCCCTCTCTGCAAGCGTTGTCACACTCTCCGAAAGGGAAAGAGAAAAATAGAGGTTCATCCCGAAACGACTCCTGATGGAATCAAGCTTCCTGAGCAACAGCAACTGAGGCCTGAGGATATCGGAGAATAGGAGGGACGCGCTTCGTCGCGTCCGGTTATTCCCCCTTCAACCGCCCAAAAGTACCAGAACCCCGAACCTGGAACTAGGCACTGAGTCCTA
>JACPDT010000332.1 GCA_016183865.1 Armatimonadota bacterium
CCGAAGGCTGAGAATTTTTGGGGGCCCGCACGAACCGTGGATCCAGGCCGAAGGTCGCCGTCTGCTTCTGCTTTCCTCCAACAACTATCTGGGTCTCGGCACTCATCCTGCCGTGAAGGCGGCCGCTCAGGAAGCCGTGGCTCGCTGCGGCGTGGGAAGCGGAGGCTCCCGCATCACCACAGGCACTTCCGAGATCCACGTGGGGATCGAGCGACGAATCGCCCGTCTCAAGAGGACGGAGGGGGCCATGGTGTTCAGCAGCGGATATATGGCGAATATAGGCGTAATACCGGCCCTGGCCGAAGAGGGTGACGCGATTTTGAGCGATGAGCTGAACCATGCCAGCCTGATTGACGGCTGCCGTCTGAGCAAGGCTTCTACAGCCGTATATCGTCACAGGGACATGAATCACTTGCGCAGACTTCTTGGTGAGACGAAATCGTACCGTCGTCGTCTCATCGTAACGGATGGAGTTTTCAGCATGGACGGTGATATCGCCCCTCTCCCTGATCTTCTTGAATTGGCCCTGAAGCACAGGGCTCTGGTGATGGTGGATGACGCCCATAGCACCGGAGTCCTGGGGCCGAAAGGGGAGGGAACAGCCGGGCACTTCGGCATCGGTCACGGAATTGACGTGCAAATGGGAACACTGAGCAAGGCCCTCGGCGCCGAGGGAGGATATGTTGCGGGAAGTGCCGAGCTGATGGATTTTCTCCGAAACAAGTCACGGACTTTCGTGTTTTCCACGGCTCTCGCTCCCGCGTCTGCTGCAGCGGCTTCTGCGGCACTGGACATAATGGAAAAAGAGCCCGGGCTCCTTGACTCCCTCCGGTCAAATGGGCTAAGGTTGAGAGAGGGATTGAGCCTCCTGGGATGGAGAGTTGCTCCCGGCGTCACCCCCATCCTCCCCATCCTGATCGGGGACAGCCGGAGAACCGTTGCGGCTGCGCTGGCCCTCGAGGAGCTTGGTGTTCTTGTATCCCCCATCCGTCCTCCTACGGTTCCCGAAGGGACGAGCCGCCTGAGAGCGACAGTCATGGCCACCCACACACCGGAAGATCTGGAGACGGCCCTGGCAGCCCTCGGTGAAGCAGGTCGCCGGCTTGGGATGATCCCATGATTTGTCACACAGAGGCAGAGAGAGCATGGAGAATAACGACAAGATGTGGAGGCGACGCGATTGAGGGGCTTTTTGTCACAGGAACCGATACCGGTGTGGGCAAGACCGTGGTCGCCGGGGTGCTTGTCGGGGCACTGAAGGCCAGGGGAGTGAATGTGGGTGTCATGAAGCCTGTCCAGAGCGGCGGAATGGTTGTGGATGGGGCATTGACCTCGCCCGATGCCCGCTTCCTCATGGCTCTTGCAGGTGTCAAGGATTCCCAACAACTTGTGAATCCCGTGTGTCTGGAGGCGCCTCTGGCGCCCTCGGCGGCGGCCAGGAAGGCGGGGATACGGATTGAGCCTGAAGAGATCCTTTCGGCCTATGGGAGACTCAGGAATTTGCACGATTTTCTTGTCATCGAGGGCGCCGGCGGGCTTGCGGTTCCCCTGTGCGGAAAGTTCCTGATTGCCGACCTGGCCCTCCGGTTCCGCCTGCCCCTGGTGATTGTGGCGAGATCAGGCCTGGGAACGATCAATCACACGGTTCTGACCGTGGAATTTGCACAGCACAGGGGCCTTGAAGTTGCCGGCATCGTATTGAACCATATTGAGGAAAACCCCCCGGGAGAAGCCGAGAGAACCAGTCCCTGCATCATCGGAGAGTTGACAGGCATTCCGGTTTGGGGCCCTCTCCCCTTCGATCCCGCAGTTGATGTCCTCAAGTGCCGTCAGGGGAACATTGTGGATGCGGTTTGCAGTCATCTCCCCATCCCTTACCCCCAACCGTATTAGCTTTCTCGCGATTTGACGGGCCTGCGGGTCCTGCCACCTGCGGCAGCCTACAGTGCTCGCAAACTCCCATCCCCCAGTGGGACCCAGTTTGCTCCGCGCCTTAGGGCGCCCAGCCTCCGGCGTCACCCCCAGGCCCTGGGTAGCGAATCACAAGAAACTTTATACTATTGCCCTTACCCCTGCAGGTAGGGCTGCCGTGAAAGAAGCTCCACATAATCGCTCAGGATCTGCTTTTGCTCATCATTTAGCTCCTGGAAGGCGACTCCGTATCTGGATTGGTTGTTTCCTTCTTTTTTCGACCAGGCCACGGAAATCTTAAGATCCAGCTTTAGGTCCCGAAATCCCGGCGCTGCATTCAAGTCAATACGGAGGCGCACGGGTATACTGTCCCTGAGGTCTCCAGCCAGCAGGATCTGCGCCCCCCCCGTGCTGAGATCCCTCACGAAACCCTGAACACCCCTTTCCGCCTTTTCATTTGTGAATACCTGGCAAGGGGTGTATATCGCCGCAGCCACATCCTTCACCTCTTGCGCGAAGAATCGCTTGTGGGCTCGCTTTTCATCCATCAGAGTGATGCTTGCCGGAAAAAGTGTATCAAGGGCTGACTTGAGCCGCTTATGAGAGGCCGATTCAAGGCCCTGGATTGTGCAGCCGCAGAAACAACGGTGATACTTGATCCTGGACCAGACGACCTGTATGTTGCAATGTATTATGGTGCCTTTTATGGAGAAAAACAGAATGGCCGAGGTCCCTTCGGGTACTCTGCTCGCGAGGGAGATCTGCAGCCCCCCTTCGCTCACATCTTTGATGCAGCAAGTCTCGATGCGGGATATCTCCGGATCGAGGACAATGAGCTTTCCGGAGAGAGGACGGGCGCCCTTTCGAACGGCCTTGATCAAAGCCGGATATCGCCGAAGGTGCCTCTGTTCGGCGCTTTCTCCGTCCCCGCCGCTCGGCAGGGACCCCTTTTTCCTTTTCACCGATTTGCACCTCGGATGCACGGAATGTTCACCAAAGAGTCACAGGGAGCGCAGAGTTCAAATCTCAAAACTGCCTTCACGACTCAGGCAGTTGAAAATGCAGCATTCTCCGCGCAAGGCGATCGGCCAGGGCTGCAAGGGCGTCGGCTTTGGATGTTATCTCGTCATTAACGGCCTTCTGCTGCTCTGTTGCGGCACCCACTTCTTCGACGGCAGCGGCGTTGGAATGAGCAATATCAAAAACCTCTCCGATTTTCGCCACGATCTTCTCATTGCCTTTGACGAGATTCTGGGATATGCTCTTTTGCAGCGTCAAATCCGACACGCATCCTTCCACCCGCTCCAGGAGATTCCGGCACCTGGCCTCGCCAAGGAGGCTTTTTTCGGAAGCCAGGGCATCTCTTAGAGATGACAGGCCCTCAAGGCCGTCGTCCACATTGTGCCCCGCCATCCCCATGATCTCGGAGATCTCATTCGCCAGTCCCACTACTTCTGTCACGTGATGCAACTGGACATCGGCATTGGAAGCAAGGTCCATCATGGCCTGGACGATTTGCTCGGTAGAAAGAGAGCTTTGCAGACACGATTCCGCCACATCTCTTGAGGAGTCCTTGGCCTGTCCTACCAGGTCCCTTACCTCACGAATCAGGCAGGTGAGGCTGATGTTCATGGTGCTGAGTGCCGTCAGGAGGGACTGAATCTCGTGGATCTCGCTGACCGGAGGCTCCTTGGAGAAGTCTCCTGATGCCAGAACATCCAGATACCATTCAATGGACCCCAGAGAGTCCGACAGGCTGCGGGGATTTATAGTTTTCTGCCCTTGTGAATTCTGCACGGCACCCTCCCCTGGCTAATCAAGGCAAAACAGATATGGTAGAATATTTGGTATTACAAGTTTCTTCTGAACAATGATATTCCTGCTAAAAATAACAAATTCTATAGAAATTGCTTGAAAATCGCGACCTTGACTTTGCTTCCCGGATTTGCTACGATTATTGAATCCATGGCCCGCATTCTGCTGCTCATAAGACATGCTCAAACCGAGGCTCAGGGAGCAGGACGCCTGATCGGTTCTACCGATGTTCACCTGGGAGAAAGGGGAAAGACCCAGGCGAAGGCACTTGCCCCCGTTCTGTCACGGATGTTGCCTGAAAGCTGTTTGTGCAGTCCTCTCAGCAGAGCCAGGGAGACTGCAGCCATTGCGGTTTCCGGACTGGCCCTGGAGATTGAGATTGACCCCGACTTGCGCGAAGTTGACTTCGGTCGGTGGGAGGGACTCAGTTTTGAGGAGGTCTCGGCCCTCGATCCTCAGGGCGCGGAGCGATGGGCCGTCTGGGACAGGGACTTTGCTTTCCCTGGCGGGGAGGCGATGGAGAGCTTCCAGGAGCGGGTTCGCAGAGCGGCCGACCGCCTGATCTCGACTCCCCGGCAAGTCGTTCTGGCGGTGACCCACGGGGGAGTGATCCGATTCGCAATCTGCCACCTTCTGGGTCTTACGCCTCAGCAATACGTACTTTTCGACGTCAAGCCCGCTTCCATGACTGTGATCCAATTGCATGGTCGAAAAGGGGTGCTCTCGGGTTTGTATACTTTCTAGAAGTAGGGAGGTTCCTGTGGCCCGGATCATCTTGATAACAGGCGGATGTCGCAGCGGGAAGAGCCGGTATGCGGAAGAATTGGCCGAATCATTCGGCTCAAGTCTCATCTATGTAGCCACATGTCCAGTGGTGGATGAGGAAATGAGGCAGCGCATCGCCCGACATCAGGCCGCCAGGAAGGAAGCGGGATGGCGTACCATTGAAGAGACTACCGATCTGGCCCGCGTTCTGGGAGAGAACACGGGCAGAGAAACTCTGCTCGTGGATTGCCTTACCCTTTGGGTCAACAACATCCTGTACCACACCGAAACTCAAGCCATGGATGAAAAAAGGATCGAGGAAAAATGCAGGATCCTTTTAGACCTCTGTCGGCTACGCCCGGGGGCCGTGATTTTCGTGACAAATGAGGTGGGCCTGGGCATCGTCCCCGAAAATGCTCTTGCGAGACTTTACAGAGACCTCATGGGCCGTTGCAATCAGGTGATCGCCGCAGGCGCTGATGTAGTGACGCTCGTCACCTGCGGGATTCCACTTCAGCTTAAAGGCTCTCCTCATTCTTCGTAAGGAGAGTATCTCCAGGGATAGCCCCAGGGCCCGCCGGGATCGAAGCGGATGTTGTAGGTCGCGGCTCCTGAAGCGTCCCACCGCCACGGATAGCCCCATGGGCCGCCTCCATCCATATTGGCACTCCCGTCGTTTCGGAAGTACAGTCCGTCCCCTTCCCAGGTGGTGTAGTAGCGATTCAGCCCATCTTGATCCTGCCAGTACGCCTCATTCGTCCAACCCAGGAGTCCCTCGTCGCGCAGATTCTTGCCCTGTGCCTGGGCGTCCAGCAGTTGCTCCATGCCGTCCGGGACCGCTTCCCTCCCGTGGATGGTGAGCCCGATGAATGGGTAGTTCACATCTTCCGGAGGTGTATACTGTGCAGCATAAGATTCGGTGTAATAGTGCAAGGGGTTGTTGTTTGCCACATAGGAGGGCGTGATTTCGCCCTTTTCCAGTGAATCCCTGTATTGATTGGTGATTTTCACGGCGAAGTCGTCTCCGTATGTGGCATAATTGATGGCGAACATCGCATGCCCCGCCTCATGCCGCACGATGTAATCTCGATAGGCGTCCATCTGCCCAGGGAGTGCATCATCGTCCGTCCACTTGTTCGGATCGAACATGTCCCGGTCAAGATAGGTGGCGGCCCCATCCGGGCCCGTAATGGCCGTGGCGCCGTACACTGTTCCTGGAGGTGCTCCTCCTGTCAGCCGTGGGTCGTCGTTATTCACCAGGGAGACCTTGAAGCCTGCGCTGACCATGGCTTGCAGGTCGGCCGCCGGAAGGGCGCCATAGGCGTGTAGAAGGGCTTCCCTCTCTTCCTGCGTGAGGTTCTCCGTTGAGCCTCCATCAATTAGCTGGTTTACGAGCTGCTCCTTCTGATGTTCTTCCGTTAGGGCAACCTGAGTCGGATCCGTAATTTCAGGCGCCTGCGACGGGTCCTGAGGCTCTTGAGTTTCCGTGTTTGCAGCTTGAGGTTCGGCGGCAGTGGGCTCTTCAACTGCCGTACCCTGAGGTGCCACCGTTGGGTCCATCGGTTCTTCGGTGAGTGGCGCAGGCGCCGCAGTTGGATCTAATGAGGGATCTTGACCCGTCATGGTTTCAGCGAGCGGAGTAAAAGTCGTGGTGTCGTTCGTGTTGATCTCGGCAGGCTTCTCTTCCGACACTGCCGGCGGCCGTAAGGGCTCCACGGCGGTCGGCGCAGAAGTAACAGCAGGCGCCTCGGTAATCGTCTGTACAGGTTCCAATCCCTCAGGCTCAGCCACGGCGCACCCTCTCTTTCGCAGTGTCTGACCCCAACCCCCCACACGGTTCCCATGGGTATCACGACATTTCAAGCCATGGTCAAGGTTACGGAAGTTAACATTTCCTTGCCGTATTGTGAAAGGAGGGTTCTTCGATTGATACTGTTTTCCTATGACAGGTGCTGGTACACTTGTGGTCTCGGGGTCCTGCCGCCGCCTCCGGCGTCACCCCGTAGTTACATTTGCCTTGGCGCCTGTCATGAGCGAACGCCATCTCTTCGATAGCGTCAGGAAATCACAGGCATGTGAGAACCTTGATAAATCGAGGTTCTTTTTTCATTGATGGAGGAATTTGCTGAGGAATTCGTGTTTTGTGGCTTGGATTGACATATTTTTGGA
>JACPDT010000067.1 GCA_016183865.1 Armatimonadota bacterium
TGTCAGCACCAGGCAAAGCTACTTTCGAGGTCTGTTCCACCACGCCAGCGAGCACCTGCTTCCAAAGTGGTTGGAGATGAGCGAGGTCGTTCGCACCGGGCGCCCTGTCGCGGCGGTCAACCGGGAGAAGGATGGAGGACGCTTCTTTTCGGAATTTGTGGAGGGACTCTTTCCGGTAAGCTACCCCGCAGCGCAGGCTCTGTCTGAAGTGTTGGAAATTTCCCAATCCAAGGAGCCTGTTCATGTGCTTGATCTAGGGGCCGGCTCCGGGGTCTGGGGCATCGCCATGGCGCAGAAATCGTCGCATGTCCGTGTCACGGCCATTGATTTTGCGGATGTCTTGCCGGTCACCAGGCGAGTGGCGCAGCGCTTTGGTCTTGAAGAGCAATTTCACTACGTGGCCGGCGATGTTCTGGAAGCTGATTTCGGCGGTGGTCACAACATAGCCGTCTTGGGTCACATCCTGCACAGTGAAGGCGAGAAGCGCAGTCGGACTTTGCTTAGGAAGACCTTTGACGCGCTTGCGCCGGACGGCACGATTGCAATAGCGGACTTCATTGTCAATGAAGAGCGCACCGGACCGCCCCCGGCCCTGATTTTTGCGGTCAACATGCTCGTCAACACAGAGCATGGAGACACGTTCTCCTTTGGTGAAATCAAGACCTGGCTGGACCAGGCCGGCTTCGAGAATGCCCGCCCTGTTGAAGCGAACGGTGCTTCGCCTTTGATCCTGGCTACGAAGCCCGGCCGGTAGCGTTTGCGATCCTCCTCGGTCCTTCCCACCTGGGGAGCGACTTCATATTACCATATAGGCTTCGCAATCAGGCATTCTATCTTTTCCTCCAAGATGGGAACCTGCCCTGCGCCTCCTGCGCCTGACTGTTTGAAGGTGATGACGGCGGTGTAATCCCGCAGCTCATACTGATCTTCGAGGGCGCATCCTACGTGGTGACCGGGGAAAGGGGATCCGGAAGGGCACGTAATCGTCCACTCCTGTCCGGGATACATTGTTCTCATCAAAGTCACTTCATCAGCCTGGATCTTGCTGTCTTTCTCTTTTTTCCACCAGAGGCTTCCATGTGTCTTGTCCTGCCAGATTCCATAGTTGTCTCTCAACTCTTCGGTTGAGACAAAGGTCGTGATCCTGTCCACCAGATCATAACCGCCGGGCGCATCGGGGCTTACTTTCACGAGCATCCGGTCGGTCAGGTCCAATTGCAGTGCTTTTTTCTCAGGGGATCCGTCACCGGGCTTTACGGTCTTCTCTCTCAGTATGTATACAGTTGTCTTTACCTCTCCAGCCTGCATCACCATTGCGCGTACCTCCGTCATGTTGGATATGATTCAATAGTAGCATACCGCAAACATCAGATCAACAAATAGATTGTTAACAACCTGCACGGATAGCGTTTGCTCGTGACAGGTGCCAAGACAAATGTGACTATAAGGGGTGACGCCGGAGGCGGCGGCAGGACCCCGAGATCACAAGTGTACCGGCACCTGTCACATGGAAACAGTATCACCGGCACGCGGACGTTCAGGGGCCAGGGTTCGATAGGGCACAGGATAATACCGCTCCTTTGGATAATCAATCAATAATAAATAAGACGGTGCTTTTCTTAATTGTATGAGTACATCTGTAGCTTTGAACAATATGCCGAAAAACATCATCATGGTGGGAAACTACCTGCCCAGACGGTGCGGGATTGCCACCTTTACCTCCGACTTGCTCGAGAGTCTGAGTAAGGCTTTCCCTCAAACGAGATGCTCCGCTGTAGCCATGAACGACACCCTGGAGGGTTATGCCTATCCAGCTCAGGTCATGTTCGACCTCTATTACCGAAATCCCGATGACTATCGCCTTGCCGCCGAGTT
Organism: Armatimonadota bacterium; assembly: GCA_016183865.1. GTDB lineage: Bacteria > Vulcanimicrobiota > JACPDT01 > JACPDT01 > JACPDT01 > JACPDT01. The sequence continues at coordinate 1,876 of JACPDT010000067.1, forward strand.
CCTGAACATGAATCAGGTGGAGATCATCAGTCTGCAACACGAGTTCGGAATCTTTGGAGGCAAATCGGGTTCTTATCTCATAGATTTTCTCCAGAATGTGAACATGCCGGTGGTGACCACCCTTCACACTGTCCTTCGGGAGCCCGATTCTCACCAGCGGACGGTTCTCCAGCAGGTCGCCAGGGAATCCGACCGTCTGGTGGTGATGAGCCGCAAGGGGCAGGAGCTGTTGACAGATGTCTATCAAATACCCAAAGAAAAGATCGTTCTTATCCCCCACGGGATTCCCGATGTCCCCTTTGTGGATTCAAATTATTATAAGGACCATTTCGCTGTGGAAGGCAAGAAGGTGATCCTGACTTTTGGGCTCCTTTCACCGGGAAAGGGGCTGGAGTACATGATAGACGCCCTGCCGGAGATCGTGAAGAAGCACCTCGAGGCGGTCTATATCATTCTGGGCGCCACCCACCCTCATGTAAAGAAAGAGTATGGTGAATCATATCGTGATTCTTTGCAGCAGCGTGCGCTCAATCAAGGAGTGGAAAAGAACATCATTTTCCACAACCGTTTTGTGAGCCTGGAGGAATTATGCGAGTTCCTGGGGGCTGCCGACATTTACGTGACCCCTTATTTGAATCCGGAGCAGGCGGTTTCCGGAACTTTGGCTTATGCCCTGGGCGCCGGCAAAGCCGTAGTTTCCACACCGTACTGGCACGCCCAGGAGATGTTGGACGAAGACCGCGGACGCCTGGTTCCATTCAGAGATTCCGCCGCTTTGGCCCGGGAGATCACGGATCTCCTGGACCGTGAAACGGAGCGCCATGCCATGCGGAAGCGAGCCTATACATATTGCCGTTCCATGATCTGGTCGGAAGTGGGCAAGACTTATGCGGAAGTGCTGGCGGAAGTGATTGAGCAACGACAATTGCGTCCAAGGGTATTGTTCCCCGGCAGGACCGTGGAGGACGTTTACCCCGAGTTGCCGCAGCCCAAGTTCGATCATTTCAGGCTCCTCACCGACGGCGTAGGGATACTGCGGCACTGCAGTTTCGTAGTCCCTGACCGCAGCCACGGTTATCGCCTGGATGACCACGCAGCGGCTTTGATCGTGACCTTGATGGCGCAGGATCTGGTCTCAGAAAGCAATGATTTCTACGACATGGCTTGCCGTTATCTGAGTTTTCTCCTCCATGGATTCAATGAGGAAAAGGGCCTGTTTCGAGCTTCCCTGAGCTATGATCGAAGGTGGCTGGAGGATGCCGGTTCCGAGGAAAGCCACGCCAGAGCCGTCTGGGGCCTCGGTATGGCAGTGGGCTTGTCCAAATGGGAGAATCTCACGGCAGTGGCGGAAAACCTTTTCGCCTTATCTCCGAAAATTCAAGGGGGACAGTGAGGCAAGAAGGGTCAGAGAGGTTACGGCCAATCGCCTGTTCGATTTATATCTCGGAAATGCGGACGAAGACTGGCCCTGGATCGAGGATTCCCTCACCGATAGCAACGGAAAGATTCCCCACGCTTTGCTCCTTTCCGGCCAGTGGCTCCAGCGCGACGACATAAGCAAAGCAGCCTTGAAATGTCTGAGCTGGCTGGTGAAAATTCAAACCGACAGCAAAGGCAACTATGTCCCCATCGGCAGCAGGGGAGGATATTCCCGAAACGGCGAGCGAGCCATCTTTGACCAGGAGCCGGTGGAAACATCCAGCATGATTGAGGCATTGATCGAGGCCTACAATTTCACCAGGGACAAGAACTGGATTCGGGAAGCAAGGCGTTGTTTCAAATGGTTCCTGGGGGGGAATGACCTGAATATTTCTCTCTATGATTACCAAACCGGCGGTTGCAGGGACGGCCTCAATGCCGACGGGGCCAATCAGAATCAGGGCGCCGAGTCCACGTTGGCGTGGCTCTTATCTCTGCTGAGCATGATGGGGCCGGACCTCGAAAAGTGAGGTTGCCTGCCCCTGGGAGATGGGTTCAGCCGGGACTCAGGATCGGACTCTTCGTCCAAGTCGCACGGAAACGAAACAGGGGAGGTACAGCAATGAGATTCAGGATGTGGCTATATCCACTGGTATTCCTATTTCTGCCTTTCTGCGTTTTTAGCGGATGTGGAGGCGGGGGTCTTTCGACAAGCCAAAGCCTGCCCAATGCCTCCGGGTCCGCTCAGAGCACGGAAGCTGGAGATCAGGGCAACGGGGGAATAAGTCTGGTCATCCGATGGCCTGATGGGGCGCAGGGGGGAAAGCTGATTCCCGCAAGCGCAGACAGGATAGAGGTTTCCGTAGCGGGTGCGGGTCTTTCACAGCCCATGGTCCGGAGCGTGCCGAAAACCCAGGCTCAAAACAATCAGGTTGAATTGACTTTTTCAGGAGTTCCTGTTGGTCCAAAGGAAATTGAGGTCCGCGCTTTTGACGCAGGGGGGCAACTTGTGGCCCACAGGATTGTCCCCACAGCCGTTCAAGTCGGTTTGACCACCCAGGTGAGCGCCCCATTGGGAATCAGCCTTCTCGACGGCCTCTATAAGCCGGGGAGTTTCCCGCTGACAAGAAACGAGGTTGTTCTTTGGGTCAACGGAGGGACAATGACCCATAACATAACGTCCGACAATGGACTATTCGACTCCGGCCCTTTGAACCCAGGGGAGAGTTTTTCCTGGCAGGCGACAACTCCAGGGAATCTGCCTTTTCATTGCAATCTACACCCCGGTGAAATAGGGGCTCTTGCCGTCCAGTTTCCGTCTCCCGCGATCTCAAACGTGAATCCCGGGCAGGGAGTCGCTCCCCCTTCAGCGATGGTCTTCGGCTCTTCCTTTACCATTACGGGATCGAATTTCGGGGCTGCTCGGGTTGCAAGCACTGTGACCATAGGGGGGACGAACGCCGGCATTGTGTCATGGTCCGATACTCAGATCGTTTGCACGGTTCCCCAGGGTGCTGTTACGGGAGACGTGCTTGTTCATGCGGGCGGGCAGGCCACGAATCCGATCTATTTTCCTGTAGCCGTGCCGCTGGCCACCGGCCAGAACTATCCGGTGGGGATTGTGGCGGTCGGGACCGAGGTGTTCTGGATCGAGAATCCTCCATCGCCTCCCGCGGGAGCCGTCAAGAAGGTGTCGGCATCGGGAGGCGCACCTGCCAACATAAAGAGTCTGAGCTCTGCGGGCGACAACTTCAACTGGGGAGTCGCCCCTGGGCGCGGACTGGCCGTCAACGCCAATGCCAATCCTGATTTGGTGTGGCTTGACTACAATTCGGCTACCAATCCTTACTACCAGTGCTGGAAGGTCACCTTACCCGGCGGGGCTCCAACCCAATTTAATAATTTCGGCATCGCCGCCACCCGATCATCTGGCTGGGTGGCTGTGAACAGTACCGATATGTTACTATCGTACCGATTCAACGGCGTCAATCCCTGCACATTGCTCATGTATCCTCTGGCGGGAGGATCTCTTCTTTATGGCCGGGCAGGAAGCGAAACTCAGCCAGGGTCAGGGTTGGCCATTGACGGGGCTTATGTCTTGACTGCAACGGAGAACCTGACCGGCTACCACATCTTCAGAGGACTGACCGCTTCCCCCCCGTTCGTCAACCTGGTCACGGGGGCGACTACGCTGGCAGGCACCGAGATACCTGTCAGCTCCCCCGCAAATGTGGCCCACATCGTGGCAGATAACACATATGTGTACTGGATCGAGACGGGAGCATCGGGGAAACTCAGGAGAGCCAACAAGACAGACGGCTCCGGAACGGTTGATCTTCGCACAGGGCTGCCCAATCCCCGTCGCCTGGTGGTTGACAAGACTTCTTCAGATCCCATGATCGCCGAAAGGCTGTACTGGCTTGATGACCAGGGCCTTCACATGCTTTCTCTTGCAACTGTTGTTCAACTAGATCTCTGGATGGCACCCGGAGTCGGATCAACAGGAGACCTTTTCTTTCTTCCTGGTTCTCCCTCTGTGATATACTGGACCGAGAAAGCTTCCACCGGAAGAGTCTTCAGGATGGATCAATAGCCGTGCCTCGAAGCCCGTAAGGCGGGGGATGCCCCGCCTTACGGGGCTTGAAATTAAGGAAAAAGGCTCGTGTCGTCAGGAAACGAAATATCGGGATTCACAGGGCGAAGTTCGAGAACCGAGATGGCTACCGGAACCCCTTTGATTGTGTTCTCGATCAGATTGTCCAGCTCCTGGGCGCGTTGTCCGGTTACGGTTTCGATCACCAGAACATCTTGCCAGGTAGAAAGAACCCACGGTTTTTCCGGATAGCTGACCTTATGCGTTTCGGCTTTTACTCCGATGACGCCGGGCAGTGCCGAGATGTCTTCCGCAAATTCAGCCCTTATCTCTTCCGCAGAGCCTGAATTTTTCTCAGGAACGAGGGTACCGCACTTGTCATAAGGGGCTGAAATTTTGACAGGAGTTCCCTCAAGTCTGTCTTCGAGCAAATGCTTCAAATGGCGGACCCTTTGCCAGGAATCTGCTTGAACCTCAATTTGCTCTTCATAGGGTGAACCGTCCTTGACCTTGATCACTCCCTGCAATCGCTCCAGATCGGCTCGGTAGTGGGACAGGACCGCTCCTGCATGTTCGCCTGGTAGAATGGATGGCATCGTATTTTCCTCCTTGTATTGTTGCGATTCGGTTGGAAACCGAAACCATCATACTCCTCAGTGGTGTGACAATCAAGCTCCAAGTGAGTTCCAAATCCCAGCCCAGGCTCTTGGTTTTTTCGAGGAGATGCGATATAATAGTCTAAAACAGATAAAAAGGAGTTCACCATGCCGAAAGGAAACAAGACACCCCTTCGGTCTGCCGCAGTCGCCCCTGCGGTTACTTTTGTGATGCTGGGCGCAATTCCCCTTCCGCCTGAGCGCAGGGATGGGGAGATCCACGTCTTCGCCGGAGAGGACCAGATCGAGATCTGGTGGATGCCTCCAGATCCGCCTCAGGCCGCCCTCGAGGATTGGAGGCGATCCCGAGAGACCGCATCGAGTGCTCGAAAGGAGCAGAACCCGTGAAGCGTTTGGGTCTGGTTCCGTCCCGGAGCTTCGATTTTCGGAGATTGGTGCTTCACCACGTTCTCGATGGGGATACGGATATTCAGACCCGTTATTTCTCCTTTCTTCCTGAGGATCGCCTGAAACTGACGGAGGGAGTCCATATCTCTCGCCGAGGGGAGCGGGTTCTTGTGGTGGAGCCGGTTTCCGCAAAGTGGACGATCCTCGCGGCCCCAAAGAAACTCCTCCAGTCCTTGAAAGAAGGGGTCTTGCTTGGAGACTTCTTTCGGGGAGCGGGTCCCGAGGAAAGAGGCCGCCGTGAGATCATGGAGACCCTTTACAGCAGGGGGATGCTTTCTGTGAACGGGTTTCGCCAGAAATGCCGGGGGCCGATCCCATATCCCGAGAAATACCCCATGTTTTTTTCTCTGCACATGGCCGAGGGGTGCAACTTCAATTGCAATTACTGTTATATGGATGCGGCCCTCCAGGGGCAGAAAATGTCGGCAGAGACGGCACGGCTCATCATCAAACGCATCGCAAGAGATCTCCCCATCAAAGAGTTCACTTTGGAGTTCCACGGCGGGGAGCCTCTTCTGAATTTTTCGGTAATCCGGGAAACCATGGAATTTGCCCTTCATGAGGCGAAACGCTACTTCAAACGTGTTGATTTCAGCATGCAGACCAATGGATCTCTGATAAAGGACGAGGTCCTTACTCAGATCAAGGGGTTTCCCTTTTCCCTGGGAGTCAGTCTGGATGGGCCGGAGATGATTCACAACAGGAACCGGATCTTCCCGAATGGAAAGGGTACTTTCCGTTCTGTCATGAAAGGCCTGGACCTTGCCCGGGCGGCCGGCCTGGACCCCGGAGTAATTGTGGTTGTGGACGATCCCACGACCTATATCGAAACCTGCAAGTTCCTATTCTCAAAGGGTGTCACAAAATTCAGGCTCAATCCCATGGCCTGTCAGGGACGGGCCGGCACAACCAAGGAATTCGATGCAAAGCGACCCGCTAAATTTGTGGAAGAATACCTCAAGCTCATTGATTTTCTTGTTTCCTACAAACAGGAGAACCCTGAAGTTTTCGTGGATATCTGGAACATCAATATTTACATTCTCCACCTCATGACCCCGTATCGCCCCTTCATGTGCGCAAGATCGCCGTGCGGGGCGGGGAATGCCATCATGGGATTCTCCCACGAAGGGGACGTCTATCCATGCGACGAGTTCGTGGGGCGTCCGGAGTTCAGGCTGGGAAACATTCGGGATCCCGGAGTCTCTCTTGCTGCTTTGATCGAAGAGCACCCTCTTTGCGCAAAGCTCCAGAATCGCACCATTGAGACTCTGCCCAAATGCAAGGCATGTCCATGGAGGAATTTCTGCGGCGGAGGGTGTGCCGCCAAGGCCAATGATCACCGGGGAGACGCATGGAGGGAAGACCCCATGTGCGAATTTTTTTCGGGATTTTATGAAGAGCTGGCCTGGAAGATCTGGGATGACCGCAGGCTGCTGGATCTGCTGGGTCAGTACAGACGGTACGTATCGTCATGAGAGGAGAAGAGCCATTGGAGACCGTGGAGAAGCGCATGAGCGACGACCCTCTTTCTTCCATACTGGTTTCGCGATCTCAGGATTTGAGCATCACACACAGGGGGAGGAAGACTCTGCTTGTTGACCCCGAATCCGCCTCCTGGGCCGTTGTCCCCAAGGAATATGCAGCCGTACTGGAGGCGCTCCGGCGCCCCCTCCCATTTCCTGTGATGACCAGGCGCTTGAGGGATTTTTCGGAAGACAGCCTCAAGGATCTTCTTGCTCGTTTCTTCCAGCATGGCATGGTCCGCATAAACGGGGAAGGTTTCTTCGACAAGCAAGAATTGTGGCCCATACCGGACGATCCCCCCTACTATCCCTTTTCCGTCTATCTTCATTCCACGGATGCCTGCAATTTCAGATGCAAGTATTGTTACGCGGAAGCCGAGGGAAAAGGGAAGCGCATGACCTTCGAGACGGCAAAAGACATTTTGGACCGTCTCCTGAGAGAGCTCCCGGGCGAGTTTCTTTCCGTGGAGTTCCACGGCGGGGAGCCTCTTCTCATAAAGAAGACCATCTATCGCATCGTGGAATATGGCTTCGCCCAGGCCCGAAAATGGAAAAAACAGATTAAGTTTCGGATGCAGACAAATGGGTCCCTCCTGGACGAGGAATTCATCTCTTTTGCCAAAAAGCACAGAATGGAAATCGGGGTGAGCCTTGACGGGGGCCCGGCCTTGCATGACGAAAACCGGATCTATCCGAATGGGAAAGGGACCTTTGAGAAAGTCTGGGAAAAGGTCAAACTGGCAAGGAGCATGGGCCTCCGAGTCGGTTTCCTGGGTGTCATAGACAGCCCCGAGAACTATGTGAAGGCTTTCGAGTTTTTCACATCAAGGGGTGTGTTTCGCTTTAAGCTGAATTACAATTCCCCCCTCGGTAGGGCGACCGATAATTTCGAGTTTCCCGAATCCCTTGGAGAGCGGTACGCAAGGGGACTTTTAGGAATGGTGGACCTTGCCCTTGAGTTCAATACCGCAAGCCCCGTACCTTGCTGGGTGCCTGATGTGAATTTCTTTGTCGAGTATCTGCAATCCAAGGAAAGGCGCTACATGTGCATGCGCTCCCCGTGCGGAGTCGGCCGGTCCCTTCTGGCCTTCGGCTGCAGAGGAGAGATCTATCCCTGTGAGGAGATGTCCTCAACAGGGAACTTTCAGTGTGGAAACATCTATGATGAAGACATGACGATACCTGAGATGGTGGATTCATCCACTGTGATTTCCGAGCTCCGTTCAAGGCGGATCGAGAAGATCCCCAAGTGCAGCGTATGCACCTGGAGACGCTTTTGCGGCGGCCGATGCCTCAATAAGTCCTTTCACTACTATGGAACCATCATGCGGGAAGACCCCATGTGCAGCTTCTACTCCACCTTGTTCGAAGAGCTCATGTGGAAAATGGACGAGCACTCCGATCTGGCAAGATTGACCGGAAGACCCTGAGGAACAAAAGACACCCCTCCCGGGATCTGGTCGGGAGGGGAAGGATATTTGAAAGGGGCCTGAAAGGCCGCCTGGGGTTGTCCCTCATGCCCATGATACCTCTTGCTTCTCAAAAATCGGTGAAATTTTGATCAAAAAGCGCCGAAAAATTCCCGTGAATTGTTACCAAAATGTTAACAATTCTCCAAAAGAGGAATTAAAAAACCCTGAGAAGAATGTGTTTAAGCACGGTTGAGGAGGGAGATAATAGGAATATAAACAGGGGGACAACCGTGGCTTGTCAGGTTCTCGCCGTAGACGATGACTTGGGAATCAGGCAATACCTTTCCGCTCATCTCGATCTGGAGGGTTTTCGTGTTGTTTCCGCCGAAGACGGCCCTTCAGCTCTCCGGATGGCCGAACAGGTGCGCCCTGATGTTATTTTGCTTGATGTCATGCTTCCCCGCATGGATGGATTTGAAACCTGCCGCTGCTTGAAAAGCTCACCAACAACCCGTGAAATTCCCGTGATTTTTCTTTCTGTCCGTGCCTCCACCAAAGACAAGATTCAGGGACTCGAGGCCGGTGCCGACGATTATGTGGTAAAACCCTTTGACCCACAGGAGCTCATCTGGAGAATCAAAGCCGTGCATCGCCGCTCGTCCACAAGCTTGAGTCAGGTCAGGGAGATCGAGAAAAGGGCCGTACAACTCGCGAAGATGAATCAGGCTCTTCGTCAACAAGCCATCACGGACGGTTTGACCGGCCTTTTCAACAGACGCCACTTCTCGGAACGGCTGGAGCAGGAGTGGGCGCGCGCCACCCGGTACAAACGTCCCTTTTCCCTTTTGCTCCTGGATCTTGATGATTTCAAACAAGTGAACGATAGGTTCGGACACCCTGTCGGTGATGCCGTGCTGTCCGAGGTAGGTTCTGCCATTGTGAGCGCAGTGAGAAAGGTGGATTTTCCGGCCCGATACGGAGGAGAAGAGTTCGCCGTAATTCTTCCCGAAACACCGGAAGAGGGCGCCCTTGTGGCTGCGCACAGAATAAGAGAAAAAGTCGAGGCCCTTCAAGTCGCGACTTCTGACGAGATCGTGTCCATCACCGCCAGTCTTGGGATCTCGTGTTACCCTGACGGCGCCGTGGGGGCTCAGGGCTGAAGATGAAACAACACAGGGATCAAGCAAAAATTGTTTCCGGCTCTTGAACTTTATGAGAGCGGCAATTGGGCAATCTCCTTTCCTGCGAAAAACGCCGCCCCGATCGCAACCAGACCCCCGCGAATCCGAGATTTTTGGAGCCCATTTGGAACTTGCATGTCCTCCATCCCTGACGGATAATGGAATCAGAAGAAATGAGGAGGAGAGTCAGATGAAAGTGACATCTACAGGCAAGATTGAGTATGACCTTGGGGCCAATCTGCTCAAAATGAAGGATGTCCGAACCCCTGATCTTGTTGTGGATGAGATGGACATTCACATCGAGAAAGGAAATGAATTCATCGAAAGGCTTCTTGATCTTAGCTCCCTCGCCAAAGGAAACGGAAAAATCCCCCTCGCGCCATTTTATGCTTTGCAGCAAGCCCCCAAGAAGATCGAGTCATTTCGAATCCGCATTCCCCAGGAGTCGGCATCACACGCTCTTGAGGCGGCGAGCGGTGACCGCCTGGCGAAAGAGGGAATAAAGAATGTGAATGTATCCTTTGAGGACGAAAACCAGATGTCGCTCTCCGGAAGGATCCACAGACTCGTGGACATTCCTTTCCACGTTTCCGGGCGCATCTCCCTCGGCGAAGACCACAAAGTTCGCTATTCTGTTGACAAAATGGATCTTCTGGGATTGATCCCTTTACCCCATATTCTCAGAACCTTGATTCTCGCCCTAAACGACATTTCCGCACCGAAAGAGGGCTTCCAAAGAGACGGCAACTCGTATACCCTTGACCTCCAGTCCTTTCTTCCCGAGAAAACAAAAGCCCGCGTAGACAGAGCGGAGACGGAGGACGGGTTCCTGATCCTGGAAGGTAAGGGTTAGCTGGAGGATGTGGCGAAATTCCGGGGAATTGTGATACCACAATGAGCCTTGACGAATATCCGGATGATCCCTTTTATCAGGGGCGGAACATGCTTTTCAGGGAAGCTTCTCTCGATGCGGCTATCCCTGTCCTCGGGGAAGCTCTCAAGAAACACCGCTATTCGGAAACGGTTCTCCTGCCGGTGGGAAGAAGCTTTTTTCTCTTTCCTTTTCAGGACATCATCAACCTATGGAATCTGCGTCAGGGAAAGATACCGATACTTTTGCAGAAATCGGCTTTTCCCTCCCTCTATTATTCCCGATTTGCCCGGAGAAACAGGCCGGCCTATATTCTTTTCAGACTCTTTTACCTGGGTGAGACCCTGACCCCGGAGGAGCTTGCCGAAGTCCTTGATAAGGATCAGATTGCCCTTCTTATGAAGGCCAATCTCCTGGTCCAGCCCGAGGATAACAGTGTGGCTTCCCTCATCAAGATCACTCCCTGGAAGGACTATTGTTTCATCTCGGGTGTGGAGAACCGAACGCCGGGCGAATTTGTCTTCATCGGGAGTGATTCTCTGATCCTCGCCTATCACTTGCTCTTGGTTCTGCAAGGCAGGACCTTTTCCTCAGGTCTGGATTTGTGCACAGGCTCAGGGATTCAATCCATCATGATCAGCCGGTTCTGCGAACAGGTGACATGCGTGGACATCAACCCCAATTCCGGGTTCTATGTCAGGGCGAACACGCTTTTGAACAAGGATCACGGTACGGAAAAAATCACATACAGGACCTCCAATTTCTTTGACAACGCAGGGGGTCCTTTTGACTTGATCGTCACAAACCCGCCCTATGTCTGCATGCCTCCGGAGAAGAAGGATGCCTGGCGATGCGGCTATGGAGGGGAGAATTGGGGGACGGAGTTTCCACTCAAGATATTGAGTGATGCCCGAAGGCGCCTGACACCCGGGGGGATGCTCAAGATGATCACCATTTCTCCTACAGTCGCAGGGAAGGACATCCTCGTCGAGGAGACCCGGAAACTCCTTGGGCAGGAGGCCTGGTCGGTCGAGTTTCAGGAGGTAGCCACCCATTGCATCCAGGAATCCCTTTATGAGTTTCACAAGGAAAATCGGATTTCCCATTGTACCTTCTTTATCATTACTTTGCAAAGAAGTGATTCGTTTCGTTTCACGTACAAGAAGGTTCCAACCTTGGCCGACCTTCTGGCGAGAATCAGAAATATGCAGTATGAGGCATACCATGCCCTTACTTTCAGAAAATAGCTTTCAGCCCGTCAGCCGGAAAACCTCCGCAGAGGACAAGGCGCTGTGGCCGATAGCTGACAGATGAGGACTGTGCGGGGGTCGCGTAGGGAGTGTGAATGAAGATGGGCCGGGGCATTCCTCCGGATGAGCTGAGAGAGTACATGGACGGCATCGAGACCACAACAGGCACTTTTTGCCTCAACTTGCCGTCAAGGCCGCAACCTGACAGGGGGACGATTCTGGTCACAGGGGCAACCGGCTACATCGGCGGGCGGCTTGTTCCCGAGCTTATTGCCAGGGAGTACCGGGTGCGGGTCATGGTGCGGGCTCGTTCCCCCGAGTACCGGGAACGCTGGCCCGGGGCAGAGATTGTGGAAGCCGATGCCCTGA
>JACPDT010000338.1 GCA_016183865.1 Armatimonadota bacterium
ACAAGGGGGAGGAGAGGGACTGCCCCCACAAGGGGGAGGAGAGGGACTGCCCCCACAAGGGGGAGGAGAGGGACTGCCCCCACAAGGGGGAGGAGAGGGACTGCCCCCTCAAGGGGAGGGAAGAGATGGTTCTCAGGAAATACAGTCAACCGGAAGAAGTCGGGGAGCTGGCCCGATATGCCCGTAAGGGGCTAAAGAACTGGGAAAGAAGAATCCTGTCCGATCATTTCCGGCCCGGTTGGGAGGTTCTGGACATCGGCTGCGGCGCCGGTCGCGAAGCCGTCGCCATGGCGCAAGAGGGATTTCGGGTGACTGGAATTGACCTGGTTCCCGAGCTTGCGGAGGAAGCGAGCCTTTTCTCAAAAGAGAGCGGATTGGAGGAGAAAACAAGGTTTCTGACGATGAATGCATGTGCCCTCGCGTTTCCTGATGACTCCTTTGACGGGGCTGTCATGACGGAGCAGGTCATCAACTCCGTACCGGGGAGGGAATCCCGTTTGCGAGCTTTGAGAGAGGCTTTCAGGGTTCTTAAGAAAAATGGACTCCTTATCATGAGCTCCCTTTCCCGCAACCGCGGGTTTCTGAGGTCCCTCTTCTGGCGTTTGGCCCCTTTCTGGACTGGCCTTGGGCCCGGGGAGCGGTGGGTGTCCAGGGTGGATCAATCACGCTCCCCGGGTAGGATCGTCGTCTTTTACTATACGGCCGAGGAGCTTCTGCGGGATGTCCGGGAATGCGGCTTCCATATCGAATTCCTGAGATCGGACGTGGAGCTTGAGAGGGACGTGGAGGACGCCGCGAACAGGGAAAAGAACGTAATTCTGGTCACGTTGGCCAGAAAATTATCCAGGCCATGTTAGAGATCAGAGAAGCTGTGCCGGAAGACAGAAACGCCTGGGACTTCTTTGTCGCCTCCCAGCCCGGTGGGCATATCCTCCAGTCATACGGATGGGGGGAGCTTGAGCGATACAGAGGTTTTGAGACATGGCGCCTCATTGTCTCCGAAGGCAAGCAAATCGTTGCCATTGCTTCCATCTTGATACGGAGATGGTCTTTTCCCAAATCTGCGATTCTCTACGTGCCCCGGGGACCGGTGATCTCCGGCGCCAGGGAGGATGCGCTCAGGGGTCTGCTTGAGACCATAAGACATCGAGCCCGGGCGGAGAAGGCCATTTTCCTCAAGGTGGACCCCTTCGCCCCTGAGGGTGAAGCATCTGCCGAGTCGCTTCTTGAGAGATCTGGCTTTGAGCGGGCCCCATTGGCATGCACCCATCTGGGCACCCAGCCCCCTGTGACCATTCAGGTCAGCCTTGCCCCGAACCTTTCCGAAATACTCGACAAAATGGAGAGCAAGTGCAGGCAGTATGTCCGCCTCGCCGAAAGACAGGGGATCCGAATCAGGGAAGGAGGGACGGAGGATCTTCCCCTCTTTGTGGACATGCTGAGAGAAACAGGGGAACGAAGGGGGTTTTCCATTCCGAAAGCCGCCTTTCTTCAAGCCCTGTGGCAGGAGTTGATCTGCCGCGCCGGCGCAGGAGCGCTTTTCCTGGCCGAGAGTCAAGGCAAGGTTACGGCAGGCAGAATAGCCCTGGCCCTCGGGGAGACTTGCTGGGAATTCTATGCCGCCTCGATGAAGATCCCCCGGGGGTTGCACCCGAACCATCTCCTTGTCTGGGAGATCATCAAATGGGGCAAGAAAAGGGGATGTGTCAGGTTCGACATGCGGGGCGTTCCGGACGATCCACCTCCCCGCCATCCCTTGTACGGCATTTACCGGTTCAAGAAGGGATTCGGCGGGGATCTTGTGCGATTCACAGGGGAGTGGGACCTGGTTTTTTCCCGTGCCCTTTACGGTGTCTGGCAGATGGCCCTCCCCCACCTCGGCCCCTTTACCAGACGATCCCTCGCCGTATCGCCAGAATGATATTCAACAATCTCTCTATGAATACTACGTCTCCACGAGCGGGGATGTAAACTATGTCGCCGGGCTGCAGAACCACGTTCTGCGCCAGATCACGCTCTTTCACGAGCTTGTCCAGATTGACCTTTACGAGCTCCGGGGCCCCGGGGTCTCCCCGAACAACCTGAATGTCCCTCTGCAAACCCTTGGAGGTGATTCCTCCTGCACGGCCAATCAGCTCCAGAACCGTTTCCCCGCCTCGGAGGGGATAGAGTCCGGGCCGGGTCACTTCTCCCAATATGATGATTTGATCTTTCCGTTCAGGGACCATGACCACATCACCAGGAAGAATCGGGATATTTCCGGACAGATTTCCGGCAAGAATCGCCTCCGCATCCACAGGGATCTGCCGGCCTCCCCGATGCACCACAGTCCGCCTCCCATCGGCGCCCTCCCGAAGTCCTCCTGCTTCAAGCAGGACCTCAAGGAGATTCTTCCCTTCCACGATCTCATATACCCCTGGTTTTGTCACATATCCGAGAAGAGTCACAGACCTTCCCGGAAGAGGAAGATAGGGGAAGTAGACTGTGTCCCCGGGAGAAAGCCGGACATTCTGGTCCAGGGACTTTCCCTGGAGAAGAGAGCCCAGATTGACGCCAAAACTTTCTCCATCCTCTTTGATGACCTTCACCTGGTCCAGGTCGGCTGAGGGAAGCGCGCCGCCCGCCCGGTAAACAATGTCGAGAAGGGTATCCCCTGATTCCAGGACATAGGACCCGGGCGTTCTTACGGCGCCCAATACCCTGACCGGCCGCTTCTGGATCCTGAGAACCTCCACGGTCACTTCGGGCGCACGGATGTAGCGCAAGAGCCTGCGCCTTACTTCCTCGGAAACCTGCCCTGCGGTCTTGCCGGAAACAGGGAGCTCGCCCACAAGGGGGAAACTGATCCGCCCGTCCAGGGTATCCTGAGGCTGGATTCGATAGATCCCCTGGGCTCGCAGTGATTGGGATGAGAGGAGGAAGAGGCAGAAACTCACCACAAAGACGCGGAGGGCACAGAGCACGTAATTCAGCTCTTCTCTGTGTTCTCTGTGCCTCTGTGGCGAATTGCTTTTCGTGTCAACTACGGAAATTTCCGGCACAGTCCAGTTATTCGGGGGCGGGCCTTGATGGTCCTATTGGGACGCATCTTTCTTTTTTGTAAGATTCAAGAGCTTGATAGCCTGGGGAACAGAGAGGTTCTTCTGATAGATCTGCTCAACGGCGGCTATCTGATCTTCCCGAGCGAGGTTCAGGAGAAGAGCGGCATGTTGAGGGCTGATTATCCCTGTCGAGATGGCCTTTTTCACGACAGGAGGGAGCTTCAGGAGATTCAATCTTTGCTCTATTTCCTCGATTTTCATGCCGAGGCTCCTGGCCAGATCTTCCCTTGTGAGGGTTTGAAATTCATTGCATTCCCGTTCCAGGGCTTCCGCTTCTTCCATAAGGTTCAGGTCAAGGCGATGAATGTTCTCTGCCAGACTTATGGCGAGCATCTCCCTGTCGGAGAGACTCACGACGATCGCGGGAATCTGTTCCAAGCCGGCCTGCCTGCAAGCCAGAAGACGGCGATTCCCCGCAACGACTTCATAGGCGCCGAAGCTCATTTCCCGCACCACTATGGGTGATATGAGGCCAAGAGTTCGAATGGAATCAGCCAAAGATTGTATTCCCAGGTCCTGGGAATGTTTCCGGAGATAGAAGGAATTGGGGGTAACCCGCCCGGCAGGCAACAGGACGATCTGGATGTGTTTGAACTCATCCCTGGTGGCGGGTTTTTGTCTGCGAACGGAAATGCCCCCAAACAATCGCTGCCAGAAACTGCTCACTGACTGTCCACCTTCTTTCGCATTTTTTTGCGAACAACAAGCTCCAGGGCGGAAAGCTGCGACGAAGGTTCGGGAATGCCCAGTATCTCTTCCGCTTCTTCCCTGTTGATTACCTGTTCCACAAGAGCCTTCTGCGCCACCAGCGGCAGTTTCATTAATCGCAGGTCCTCCACGATCTCGCCCTGCTCTTTCGCGACACGAGAGGCCAACTGATCGGGAGTAAGGTACAGGAATTCCTTGGAGATGCGCTGATAGGCTTCCGCCCGCTCCACAGGGTTCAGATTCTCCCTCTGCAGATTCTCTATCAAGGCGATCTCCAGAGCTTCCTGGTCGGAGAGGTCACGCACGAGAGCCGGTATTGTCCTGTTCCCTGCGAGCCGTGAGGCCTTAACTCTCCGTTCCCCTGCGACCAGCTCATACCTTTTTCCCACTTCCCTCAGGATGATCGGCTCAAGCACTCCCAATTGCCGAATGGATTGGGAGAGATCCATGAGCTTTTGCTGGTCAAATTTTCGCCTGGGCTGATAGGGATTGCTCACGATCAGATCCAAAGGAATTTCCTCGAGCTTGTCTCCCGCCGACTTCTTCTGCAGCTGTCTTTCGGGCTGTGGGGATTTGTCGCAGGGAAGTGGAAGCGCAAAGGAAGCTTGTTTCCTCCACGAACCTCTGGGACTCCGAGTGTCCAGATCGGGCTGCCGGAGATGCAATGGTTCCGAAATTGGGAGGGGTGCCTCCTCGATGACAGGCCTCGAAACCTGGCCCCCTTCTCTTTGGCCGCCAATAATGGCTGCCATCCTGTCTCCGGTAATGCTCCTTTCACCCGACCGGGACGTGGCATCCAG
>JACPDT010000334.1:0-2878 GCA_016183865.1 Armatimonadota bacterium
GAAAGGAGCGGCAGGCCAGGTATCAGCGCATTGCAGATGCCGCATCCGAGCAGTGCGGCAGGACGATTCCACTCAGAATCCATCCTGTTGCCTCCTTCTCCGATGCTCTCGGCACGCACCGGAAAACGGACACGATCGTTCTGCTCTGGGAAGGTGAGACCGAACTGGCTCTTGACCAGGTACTTCGCGGAAATGCCCCCTCTCGTCTGTCCCTTTTCGTCGGACCTGAAGGCGGTTTCACCGAATCCGAAGCGCGGCTGGCCCGGGAGCACGGGGCTCTTTGCGCCTCATTGGGGAAAAGGATTCTCAGGGCGGAGACTGCAGGGATCGTCGCTTGCGCACTCTTCCAGTATTGCTGGGGGGATTTGGGAAGACGTCAGGGGGAGGAACCCCTGAAGGGGTGAAAGAAACTTACGGATATGACCATGTGTCGTCCCACAAAGGAAGAGTTTAGAGCCGACTGCAAAGAGGGAAGGCTGATCCCGATTTTCAGGGAGATTCCTGCAGACCTGGAGACCCCTGTTTCCGCATTTTTGAAGCTGAGAGGGAAAGGCATAGGATTTCTGCTGGAATCGGTGGAGCGAGGGGAGCAACTGGGTAGATATTCCATCCTGGGGATTGATCCGTCACCGATTTTGTGGCGAGAAAATGGAATCACTGAGATCCGTGAAGGGGGTGCCGGCAGGACGGCTGAGGAGCCTGATCCTTTGCGCACTCTGGAGAGTCTGATGGCTGCCTATAGGACTGTGAGCCTTCCGGGTCTTCCCCCCTTTTTCGGGGGGGTTGTGGGGTACATAAGTTACGAGGTCGCTCATTGTTTTGAGCGGCTTCCCGGGAAAATCAAACATGATCTGAATCTCCCTGAAGCCATTTTCCTCCTCGCCGATAAGCTGGTCATTTTCGATCATGTCACCCAGAAGCTGATGGTCATGGTCAATGCAAGGGGCTCTTCTTCGCCGGACAACACGTATGATCAGGCGGTTCAGAGAATCTCACAGATTGTCGAGTCCCTGGGCAAGCCGCTGCGCAATGGCCGCACAGGAAGGGGGAGAACCCAGGGTTCGCTCCGGAGTTCGAGCGAAGAGCGTACTTTCCGATCCAATTTCACCCCCAGGAGCTTCAGCCAGGCTGTAGGGAGCGCCAAAGAATACATCGCAAAGGGGGATGCGTATCAAATCGTGTTCTCCCAGAGACTCAAGGGAATCACCTCCGCGGATCCCTTTACCATTTATCGGGCCCTCCGGATGCTGAACCCCTCACCTTACATGTTTTTCCTCGATTTTTCGAATTTTCAACTCATCGGCTCCTCGCCGGAAATGCTCGTCAAGACTACGGGAGATCTTGCGGAAACCCGTCCCATTGCAGGAACCCGCAAACGGGGGCGGACGGAAGCCGAAGACCTGTGGCTCGAAAAGGAGCTTATCGCAGATCCGAAGGAGCGGGCAGAGCATGTGATGCTGTTGGACCTGGGTCGAAACGACCTGGGCAGGGTCTGCAAGTTTGGATCTGTTCAGGCCCCTGCCTTGATGGAAGTGGAGAGATACTCTCATGTCATGCACATGGTCTCAAGGGCCCAGGGCCTCTTGAGAGAAGGTTGTTCCCCTTATGATCTCCTGAGGGCTGCTTTTCCCGCAGGGACGGTTACCGGGGCCCCGAAGATTCGGGCCATGGAGATTGTGGAGGAGCTGGAGAAAACAGAGCGGGGACCCTATGCCGGAGCTGTTGTCACTTTCGGCCTGAACGGCAGCTTGAATTCCTGCATCACGATTCGCACCATTGTAATGAAAGGGCGAACCGTATATCTGCAGGCAGGGGCGGGCATCGTGGCGGATTCTGACCCAACCCGAGAATATGAGGAAACGGTGAACAAGATTCAGGCATTGAAGAGGGCGATCCTCACCGCCGAGGAAGGGTGGTAGGCGCCGCAATGGAGCAAGAAGCGACATGGTTCTGGTAATTGATAACTACGATTCATTCACATATAATCTTGTGCAGTATCTGGGAGAGCTCGGGGCCGATCCTCAAGTTTTCCGCAATGACGCCATAACGGTAGGGGAAATCGAGAGATTGAATCCTCGTTGTGTCGTGATTTCACCCGGCCCCGGGAATCCGAGTCAGGCCGGCATTTCCAATGAGGTAGTAACCCGCTTCATGGGAAAAGTGCCCATTCTGGGAGTCTGCCTGGGCCACCAGTGCATCGGGCACGCCCTCGGGGGAAAGGTGGTTCGCGCGGAGCGGCTCATGCACGGCAAGACCTCCTTCATTTATCACGATGACAAGACGATTTATAGGGGGATTGCAAACCCCTTTGAAGCTACCCGTTATCATTCATTGATCCTGGAGGAGGAAAGTCTGCCCGGATGCCTCCAGGTCTCCGCCCTCACGGCTGAAGGGGAGATCATGGGGGTTCGCCACAGGAATCTCCCTCTTGAGGGCGTGCAGTTTCATCCTGAATCCATCCTTACCATCGAAGGGAAGCGACTTCTGGCGAACTTTTTGGAAATGCGGGCACCATGATCAGAGAAGCCATAGCAAGACTGGTTGACGGACAGGATCTTTCCACCGAGGAGGCCGAGAAGACTCTTGGCACTATCATGGCCGGAGAAGCGACCCCTGCGCAGATTGCCGCATTTCTTACTGCTCTCCGGATGAAGGGGGAGACGGTTCCCGAGATTCTCGGATGCGCTCGGGCAATGAGAAACGCTGCTCAGGGCATTCAGGGGGTCCCAGGTCCTCTAGTGGACACTTGCGGAACGGGGGGGGATGGAAAAGGGACCTTCAACATCTCCACAGTTGCCGCCTTCGTTGTGGCAGGGGCCGGCGTCCCGGTCGCCAAACATGGGAATCGCGCGATTACGAGTCGCTGTGGAAGTGCGGA
>JACPDT010000334.1:2923-3391 GCA_016183865.1 Armatimonadota bacterium
GGGGGTCAATCTGGACTTGTCCCCCGACCGGGTGCAGGCCTGTCTTGAGGAAGTGGGAATCGCCTTTCTTTATGCCCCCCATTTTCATCCTGCCATGAAACACGCGGCACTGCCCCGCAAGGAAATCGGAATCAGGACGGTCTTCAATCTCCTTGGCCCTCTCACGAATCCCGCGAAAGCGACCGTCGTCGAGGGAATCGTGCGGTCGCACGCGGCCGACAGGTGCCTCGTGATCGGCCAGTACCTCGACCAGCTCCACGCGCTCGCGCGGCGCCTCGACGCGCCGCTCGTGACCGGCGAGACGCGCGAGAAGGAGCGGGAGGTCCTGTTCTCGCGGTTCCGCGACGGGGACCTGCGCCTCCTCGTCGTGAGCAAGGTCGCGAACTTCGCGATCGACCTTCCTGAGGCGAACGTTCTCGTACAGGTGAGCGGAACGTTCGGCTCGCGCCAGGAGGAAGCTCAGAGGCT
>JACPDT010000340.1 GCA_016183865.1 Armatimonadota bacterium
ACGGTCCCCTTTGTCTTCGTGACATACGCCTTGATTCATCTGTGGTATCTCCAACACGGGAACGTCACAGCCGATGTCCAAGCGGTTAAAGCCCGATCTCCCTGGTATCGCCACAAGACAGAACCTTCTTTCCACGACATGTTGTGAGCCGTTCGCAAAGCGATTTGCATCCCCTTATTTTTGCAGGACCCACCCACAGAAAGGGTACAGCAAAAAATCGAATCCGTCCTCGAATTCCTTTACGAGATGCCATCAGCCGCCTGAAAAAAGGCGAAACTCTAGATTATAATATGCGTATGTATATTTATCAAGGATGAACTTTTGGGCGGCGTACAGTGAGGAAGATAAAGCTGGCTCCCAAGAGGGAGCTCAGCACAAGCCGCATGTGTACTTCCTGGCTGAAAGCACAAGAGATAAAACGCAGCTCGACAGATACTCGCAATCCCTGGCCGAATTCTTCGATGAGCCCATTATGCGCTCAAGGGGATTCCGGACGTGGGAGGAAAGGAGGAAAGCTTTCAATACCTCAAGGAGACCGAGCGAAGACTGATACTGATCATGATAGATGAATTCAAATGTCGCGGCTGGTCCTCTTCGTTTCTTTACGCCGATTTTCGCCAATTGGACAGTTAACACCTTCGAAATCGGATCCCCCTTGAATTTCACCTCATTTTGGAGTATTATGGATATATTCACAAGTATTGCTGGAGGAGTCTCATGGATCCGATCGGGTTCCCTTTTGGCGCAGGATCAGGTCTCTCGAAATCCGGTGTGCGATCCATATCCACGCCGGAAGGGAATGCGCCCCCTGAGACCACGAAGGACACGGTATCCAGGTCTCTTCGAGAAGGGGTCGGCTACCTGACCCGGATTCAAAAAATCGGCGGCCATTGGGCAGGGAAAGAGTATCTGGGAACCTCTCAGACCGCTTTTCTGATCCTCGCAAACTCGTATCTGGGAATTCCCGGAAAAGAGAAGGAGAATCTGGATGCTGCCAACTGGCTTCTCGGCAAACAACAACCTGATGGGAGCTTCAGGGACGCTACAGGGAGAGAGTCGGGCGCCCTTGACCTCACCTGCATGGCGTACCTTGCCCTGAAACAGGCGGGAGTGGATCCCGAAAGAGTGGAAATGAAAAGGATTCGCCAATACGTTGAATCCAAGGGCGGAATCGAACAGACCAATATCATGACAAAACTGATTCTATCCAAATTCGGGGAATATGACGCTCTCAGGATTCACATGCTTCCCCCTGCGGAGATCTTCCTGCTCCCCGGTACGGATCGTCTTTTTGCCAAATATCTCTCTTCATGGACCCGGACTGCTGTCGTCCCCGTCATCGCCATGAAAGAAGCCGCGGTCCGGGAGCAGGCCGATCGGAACAGGGTATCTGAAGCCATTCACAATGTGTGGGATAAGGTGGCAGGGCGGCCTGCAGAGGAGCGTCTGAAACGATGGCTCCTTGCCCGCCAGGGGAAGGGCGGGGACTGGAACGGCTCTTTTACCATAACGGCCCTTTCCCTCATGGCCTTAAAGGACCTTGGCCTGTCCACAAAAGACACGGTGATGCAAAAGGGGATCGCCTTTCTTGATACACTGAAGGAGCGGGGCGCAGACACCGTTGAGGCGAAGGAGTTTGAAAGCGAGATCTGGGATACTTCTCTCTCTGTCCGAGCCCTGTTGCGGGCAGGGGTGCCTGCAAGCGATTACCGTGTCCAGAAAGCGCGCAAGTTTCTGGAATCGAACCAGGAGCGCGAGGCAATAGGGGATTGGACATTGGGCGCTCCGGAGGCGGTCCCGGGGGGCTGGCCTTTCCAGGTGGGAAATAGCCTCTATCCGGATACCGATGACACGGCAGAGGTCGTCCTGGCCCTCGAAGAGGCGGGCGGAGACAGGAAGACCACCCATGCCCTCCATCGTGGAATTCAGTGGCTTCTGGGCATGCAGAATAATGACGGCGGCTGGGGGGCCTTTGACAGGAACAACGGCTCCTCCCTGGTATCCTGGGCCAGCCGGAAGGTTCACAATCTAGCGGGTCACGGTCCCTTCGACACGTCCTACCTGCTGTATGACCGCTCCTCCCCTGATGTGACCGCCCATGTCCTGGAAGCCCTTGGAAAGAGCGGGTTCACGCTCAAGGATCCTCCTGTGGCGAAGACCATCGAGTACCTGAAACGGGACCAGGCGGCTTTCGGAGGCTGGTGGGGCAGGTGGGGAGTCAACTACGTCTATGGGACGGGAAGCGTCCTTGCAGCACTGGCTCAGGTCGGAGAAAACATGGAATCCGGATACATCCAAAAGGCGGTTCAGTGGCTTGAAAGCCGCCAGAACCCGGACGGCGGCTGGGGAGAGGTCATGGAATCTTACAGCGACCCGTCAAAAGCGGGAGTCGGGCCCAGCACCCCTTCCCTGACCGCCATATCCGTACTGGGCCTTCTTGAAGCAGGGGAAGTGGATTCTCCTGCCGTGAAGCGCGGAATCGAGTACCTTCAGAAGACCCAGGGAAAGGACGGATCCTGGAAGGACACCTCGGTCATCGGGGTCGCCGTGGGACCGTCCCTTCTGAAAGCCTTCCCGAGCATATACATTGATTACGGCCTTGTTCCCAATTACGTGTCTCTTCTGGCACTGGGCGCATACCACCGACTCACTCGGGCCATAGATGAAGAGAAGCTCCAGATAGTCGCGTAGCTTCTAACCACCCGCAATCGCCCCTATGATGAGAAAAGGCTCGTCCCCGGAAGCAACCGCATCAGGCACACAGGTGTCCGGCGGCAGATGGGACAGATCTTCTCCGCACGCGAAGAACCGCAGGAAGGGACGGCGCTTTCGGGTCCCATGGTCCCTGATTGTCCCGCGCAGCATCGGATAGCGGGCCTCGATCGCATCGAGAATGGAGCGATGGGTGACCAAACCGCCTACCTCCAGTTTTACCTCATCGCCGATTTGTGCAAGTGTTCGCAGATGCGGCGGGAGTATGACCCTGATCATGGCAGTGTCTGGACCTCCACAGACGCAACAGAGGGAAGATCCCGTACAATGGGCGTCCAGCTTTCTCCAGCGTCCGCCGACCCATATACCTGCCCCCCGGTTGTCCCGAAATACACCCCGCACGGATCTAGGGAGTCCACCGCCATTGCGTCGCGCAGGACGTTGACATAGCAGTTTCGCTGAGGCAGCCCCCTCGTGAGCGCCTTCCATCCGCTTCCACCCGTAAGGCTGCGGTAGACGCGAAGATTCCCTTCAGGGGGATAGTG
>JACPDT010000047.1 GCA_016183865.1 Armatimonadota bacterium
CGATGGTCCCAGTTACCGGACCAAAGACAAAATGGCCACCCTCAAGAAACGAAGCGCTTCCTGTTCCTCCCAGAAAGAGGAGGAGAAGTAACCAGAAGGCGCTCGGAGAAGAGGGTATTTCCGAAAAGGAAATGCCCTCTCATTTTTTCCCACAGAGGTGGGTCATCAAAAGTGAAAAAGTCAACCAAAACGCGGAATCTACATTATTTCTTCTCTCTTTTCGGAAGGCAGTTGCAGTTCGGCCGTTTCCTGGGCAAGAAGCAACTGTGTAAGGGTCCTGGAAATGTCTTTGTCCGTTTTTACGGGAAGTTCCATGAGCAGTTGATCTGCTAGCGATTCTGCTGTCATTGGCGTCGCGGACTTCCTTTCAGAATTGCCATGGACTGAGCCTTATACGCCTGACCAATGTTTTCGTAATCCCTCTCACTACCATGGCGGTCAAAGCAGGCACGCACGTAGATGCCCGTTCACGGAGCTGAAGGCGGGCGTTTTCAGCGTTAACACCTGACCATGCTATTCCCCAGCAGCCTGAAGGACGCTGGCATATAGAGGTTGGCTGATCCAGAAACCAGCCTTGACCATCAGGTCATCCAGTATCGGCTTGACCGCGGGAACATGCCCTTTGTGCTTCGCCTGCATGAGCACACCCAGGAGGCCGACGTAACTGAGACCCAAGCGCGAAGCCACAATCCGTCCTCGACGCTCGTCCAACAGTAGAAGATCTGCTTTCCGCTCAATAGCCAGGGTGATTGCTTCCGCCTCCCCTTCATCCAGCTCTGCGAGGAGGGCAGTGACCAAAGTGCGATTCGCGACCTGCTCGCACTGGAGCCAATCGAGGGCTCGAATCTCCGTAGCGCCAGGATGTGCCGAACCGGAAACAGTAATTTCTCGATAAACTGCTTGTGGAATAATCACCCGATCATAAAGACGGCATAATATGTCTGGCCGTCCAATAGCAGCCAAGCTGATGATCGGCGAAGCATCACTTACTACGATCACAGTTTATTGAAATTCTGTAATGTTTCCAGGTCTTCGTTGAATTCAGCAACATCGTAGTGTATCGGAATTTGACGGCTGGCCAACAGATATTGAAATCGCAATTGGTCTGTTTGCGCCAATTGGCTGGCCTGCCCCAGCGTGAGTTTGTCCTTCTGGAACAGCAAAATAGCAATTTCCTGTCTCAACTCAATCTCAGACATCCCTGTAATGCGCAGAATCTCGTCAGGAATAATCAGAGTCATTTTCGGTTTCCTTCCTTTTTCCGGTTGTTTGCATTTCTTCGAACAACAACTGCACACCTTTCAGCGCCAAGCGTCCCTGCCTTTTCAATTTTAACATGGCAGAGACAAACATGCAAGAAAAAATCTATCAAAGGTCCAGATGAGGGCCAGTACCGACAGGCCGATGCCCAAAAACAAGGACTTTCGCAATTGCTTAAATCAGGTACTGCTCGGGAGCCGAAGACTACCGGAAAATAATGAATTTCCCACCCAAATAACCCTGCCATCGTGGGGAGTGGCGGAAAGCATGATCAGAGTATCGGAGCGATCTGCCAGAAGCTTTGCCAATCGGGCTCACAGGGAGAAATGGGCACCGCGCTCGGCCACATTCTGGGCTTCATCAATGACAATGATATCCCAGTAAGCATTTTCCAAATGGACACGATATTCGGCGTCCTGCTTGAGGGTGTCAATCGAAATGATCGCTTTGTCGTAGTAGTAGAAAGGGTTCTGATGGGTCGGCAGGCGCAGGCTTCCTTCAGACCCAGGATGGTCACTTCGCGGACCACCTTGATCACCTGGATCTTATTGGGTCCTGTCTCCGACAGAACCAGATCGAAACTGGTCTTCTCTTCTTGAGGTTCGGCGCCCCCTGCGGGAACTGCGGCCATTGCCATCACGGCTTGGAGTGATTCTTCCAGAAGGGGCGGATCTGTACCTCCTCGCGACAAATTAACGGAATGATAACCGGCGAGTTCTTGATGGACACAGGGAAGTATGTTATCCTTGAAATTAAGGAGGGTCAGATTTCCCGTCGAGTGGGAACATTAGTTCTCGAAGAAGACATAAGGGGCATTCCTTGTACTTGGCCCGACCAGCGAGAAAAACATAGATAAAATGATACAAACCGGCATTAACGAAGGTGCGTGAATCCAAAAAGGCGGTGGTAAAGAAATGGACCAAAACAACATCATTCTCGGCGTTACAGTGAAGGGGCTTGGCTCAAAAGCCTTTCTTCATTTTGTGAGTGCTACCGGCGGAACTGATGTAATCGCTGACGGTAATATAGAAGATGGTGTTATGGATACAGCTCAAGATAATTTTGAAAAGCGTCCTGTGATAACAAGTCTATACGATCCAAAAATTGTTGAAATAATCAAGAACCCTGAAAACCCAAAGGTTCTCGGAAAGGGGTGGAGGATAATAGACGAAAATACACCGGGAGCAAAAACTTATATGCTGGAGGGCGAAAAAGATTATACGTCAAATTTGGTATATTTAAGTTTTGCCTCCAACGAAATAGGCGTTTCGCTACAGGCGCCTGATATATATCAAGAAGTTTATATGCAATTTGATCCAAAGACTGCAAAGCTCTTTCCTGAAACGATAAGAGAAACTTTAGGAGAGTATGGCATGTCCTGAAAAAACGCCGTTGAATTTCAGGTCGTTCCTTGTCTGGTTATCATGACATTCTCTCTCCCGCCGGCGCCGAGCTGAAGCGTGACAAGATCCTCGTCCGGTCCCTGAGAGATGACCTCCATTCTTCCGGATACGGTAAAGTGATGGCGGGATGTCTTGCCGAGTGAGAATGGAAAAAGAGACGGTGAGCCCAGAAGGCTTTTCAGCGCGGCAGCTCCGTCTGTACGGGCATGCAGGAGTGCTTCAATAAGCCATGTTATAATATCCGGATCGGTGATGGGCCGCTGCGCCGCAGGCATGCAGATCCCCTTTGTTGTGCTGTCGGCAAGAACGCCCCAGTCCACAAAAGAGCGTATCAGGCGGCGGGTCGCCCGGCTCACCGTTTCTCTTTCACCGTATTTTTCCCGAATTCTTCGCTGGATTTGTATTGTTGAAGCCGACCCTTGCAAGCGGAGCAGGCGACCTACCGTAGCTGCGACGAAGCCCCAGAACGGATAGGTTGCCATTGTCATCCCCCAATGAATCGGCAGGTGGTCTTTCTCAGGGAGTCTTCTCAGGAGATCCAATCCGGCATCTCTGAAGAGCGTGAGATCGTGAGGAACGGTGACCCATGTTTTCATCAAGATCGTGATCGCTTTTTCCCGATTGCCCCGCTTCGCTTTCCCTCCTATGGAAAGCTTGCCTGCCAACAGCTCCTGGAGTGACGAGATGATTGCTTTTCTTTCATTTCCCGCGAGAACCAGGTCTGCTGTTCGCTCCAGCCATTCGATTCGAATACGCTGGCTGAAACCGATTTGATCTGTGCCCTTACTCATCAGATGTCCTCCCTGCCTGGATGCAAGGCACAATCAGCTCTTCGAGCGTGATCCCTCCGTGCCCCACGATTCGCTCAGTCTTGCGGACAAAAGCCAGACGCCCCGGGGCAAGGAGAGGCAGGAAATTCTCGGGCAGCCCGACAGGCGGCCATTCGAGTGCGTCAGGGAAACGGGTTTTCACTTGAGTGCGCAAAATACAGTCGGGAAAAACCCGTACCCGCTGTCCCCTCAAGTCGGCGACAGCGCCCTCGGAAGGAGAGCCGATACCGTTTGATTCCACATTTCCGTGGTCCGAAGTCAATACGATGTGGAACCCGTGATCGAGCAGCGTGCCCAGGAGAAGGGCCAAATGCCCTTGTGTCGCCCACTGACGGATCTGGTTGTGCATTCCCGCAGTTCCGAGTTCCATACCGTGCATAATCTTGTCTATTTTGTCAATGACCAATCCTGCAGCCCTTATCGTTGGATTCGAGACCAGTGCACACACGTCTTCGGTATCGCTATCACCAAGAGCCTTCGAAAAAACAACTTCTCGCAGCTTCAGACCCTGGTTCATCCAGAATTGATGCCAGTGAAAGGAATCTCTGTCTGTAGTGTACACACTGGAAGAAAAATAGATCGGTGGTTTTCCCGCAAAAGCCGCTTGCCTTGAGACCGAAGTGATCGTAGGTATCCAGGCAAAGACCGCGCTCTCCCGAAGACCAAGGTCATGACATTGTTCTCGCAGAACATCGCGGAGGACAATCCATTGATCAAGGGACAGGCCATCCAGTAAAACCAGGGCGACTCTCCGATTTTTGTTCTCTTCCAGGCGCCTGGCCAGCGTCCGTGGAATGTGGTGGACCATCACAGGAGGCAGTGCGGGCTGGTTGTACAATCCGGCGTACCGGCTCAGAACCCAGGTCTGGAAAACCGTGTCTACTTGTCTGCGAAGATCAGACAGATCATCCCGGGTTCCCCTGGCAAGTTCGGAGTCGGCGTCGGCCCATAATGCGGTCAATTCAGCCCAGCGATAGGCGAACTGGAGCCAATCGCCATAACGGGATCCGTGGGACGGGAGATCGGCCCTGACCGATTCGATCAAACCTGTCACGCGCCGAAGACGTTCTTCCTCCGGATCGGTGCGGACCCCGACTCTGACCCACTGTGCGCCCAGAGCGGCTGCTCGCTCGTGAGAAACAGAGTGCAACCAGCCTTCGATAAACAAATTTTCAACATAGATTCTCACATCATCATGATCAAATGGCAGGTTATCAGGCCCGCAGAATGTCAGTCCATAAGCCTCTTTCCTCTCGGATGTCGTTCCTGCCCGGCCGCTGGACACCTTGTCCAGAAAAACAGGCCACCGCTCTTGAAGAAATGCAAAAAAAGCCTCACGGTCAGGTAAGATCTGCTCCAAAGGCCAGCTCCCGAACGAAGCTTCTTCACGGAGGAGGGAAATCAAGCGCTGATCCAGAATCGCCGGAACGCCCCGACCGCGATAGTGGCGGCGCAACAGTGTGCGGAGAAGATCATGAGGTTTCTTTATCAACTCTGGAGCGACTTCAAAGACGTGCCGGAGAACAAAGTCCTTTGTTGCATTTTCTCCCAACTTGCCCGGGCTGTGCTTTCGCTGAGCTGCATAAAGTGAAGCCAGATCGCTTCTATCCAGGGCGGCAACTACAGGATAGCTGAGGGCGGGAAAGAGTTCCTGGAGGCTGAATGCAAGGCTCCGACCCCTCTGCAACAGGTCATAAGGCAGATGATTCAAGTCGCTTGCAGGTGCGTGCAACACAACCACAAGATCCACGTGTTGTCCGTGATCCCAATGAGTGCGGTACTTGGATTCATACGCAAAACGAAAAGCGACAGAGTCTTCAAACAGGATCAGCTCAAAGCCTTGATCCCTTATCTCTTGAAGAATACGCTCCTCAAGCATCAGACCATCCGGGTCGGCCACAAGGGTCAATCCGGCGACTTCAGGCGTGAATTCCCGCAAAATCTTGTCTCGCCAGTCTTCCCTTTTCTCGGTCTTAGAGTTCCTCACTACACACCCTGTACTCTCGTGATGATGAGTGGCATCAAATCAGGAATGATGCATTTTCTCTTTTCCAGGTGACTGCGCCAGGTGCGCTCCTCCTGGGCAAGCTGTGCCAGGCGGTGGTTTCGAACAGCGGGTAATCCGATGCGTTCTATGGCTTTCCGGCGGGCATTGAGAGCGTATTCACTTTTTTCTCTTTCTCGGGCCAGACGAGTCATGTGAGTGTGCAGAAGTTCGTCATACATGGGTTTGCCATAGGTCTCAGCCGCAGCCCTGAGGCGTTCAAAGAGAAGATTTGCGTCCTGATCGGTAACGGGATCGTGGGCTTCCACCGAGCCTGTGAGCAATGTCTCCCAGATGCGTCGGGCCGTCGGACTCAGACAGCGTCCGTCATCGTGCAGGAAAAGCGGCAGAATTCGGTGCAGATTCCAGTCTTCGGCGTGGATTGCAATTTTCCACAAAGACCATAAGCCACGGACATCCATGGGCAGCCCCTGAAGCTGTACTGAAAGGATCGGCTGGCCCGTGACAAAACGGGGTAAGCGCGTCGCCAGGCCTCGAACCCGGGGGTCTTCAATAGTCAGGAGTCGGGATGATGGGTCCTCTGCGATGGCCCTGGATGTGAATACGGCCTGTTGAATTCTTGTCCCATCGGGCCAGGCCAGGTCCCATTTTCCGTCTTTTGCGCTCGCCGAACCGCCGTGGGATCTGAGATAGTCCACGGTCATTCGTTCCACCCAGTGTGGGAACGGATGTGCTATCAACCGCTGTGCTTCGGCAGGATCCAGACGATCCGCTTCCCCGAAAACCGACAAGCTCGCCCGGGATTCTCTGATCTGGGTGTAAATGCGGCTTAAAGCGTTCTCGATGGATAACTCCACCTGCTCCGGTTGGGCAATGGCCTCAACATAAAGGCCATCGAAGATTTGTTCCGCCTGCGCCGAATCCAGTACATCACCGGTTTTGTCTACGCCGAATTCCGCAAGAATGACAGCCAGTTTCTCTTCCAGCACTTCCCGCACCCGATACTCCACCGAGTCCTCCAGCACGAGATTGAGTGCGCGTACGGTCCGGTTCTGACCGATTCGATCCACTCTTCCGATCCGCTGTTCCAGACGCATAGGGTTCCACGGGATATCATAATTGATCACAATGTGGCAAAACTGGAGGTTCAATCCCTCTCCGCCCGCATCGGTGGAGACAAGCACCCGGGCATCTCCGGCAAAGATCTCCTGAGCCCTCTGTCGCTCTTCCATCGTCATAGAACCATTCAAGCACACCACTTCAAAAGCCCGATCCGCGAGAAATGCTCGAAGCATCTCCTGGGTGGGAACAAATTCGGTGAAAATCAGGACCTTCAAATCCGGATCAGTCTCTTCCTGTTGGAGGCGATAAATCCAATCCAGAAGGGCTTCTGCTTTGGCATCCGGACTCCTCACACCGGAGGGCTGCTTCAAGGAGGTGCGAAACCTCAGCACGCTCGTTGTCCGTTGACTTCAGGCGAACACTCAGGAGCAGCTCCATCTGCTCCTGACCATCCAGATCGGCCCATTCTTCCGGAGGGTAAGGAGGAAGCAATGTCATGTCTTCATCCTGGCTTTCAAGTGAATCAAGACGCCGTTCCAATGAGACGCGAATCGCCCGGGTGCTGGAAGCAACCAGGCGCTGGAACAAAATCATGAGAAAACCGATGTAGGTCCGCTTCTCCTGTATCGCCTGATTGTAGCCCTCTCGAACATATTCGGTGACCGCTTCGTACAACTGTCGCTGCCCGGGGTAACCCTCTCCCCAGGCGATCGGAAGCAGTTGCGTACACCTGGGCTTAAAGAGTGGCCGCCCTGCGGCATCAATAGCCCGACGTTTTTCTGTTCGGATCACATAGGGCTGCACCCGCTCCTTCACGATGCTTCCGATGTCGGCGAATTCATCTGCATCCAGGAGTGAAAGCACCCGATGGAATGCATCTGTTTTCCCCTGGTGCGGTGTAGCGGAAAGAAGAAGGAGATAGGGCGCCGCTTCTGCGAGCCCTCGTCCCAATCGGTACCTGGCCACCTGATCCGTGCTTCCACCCAGACGGTGCGCCTCATCCACAATGACCAGATCCCATCCGGCGGAAACAAGATCTTCAAAGCGCACCCTGTTGAATTCGGCAATTTGTGCCTCAGACCACCCGCGCCGCTTTTCCAGCGGCTTGACCGAATCCATCGGCACAATCAGTTGTGGGAACGTTCGCCAGGGATTTTTGATTGCAGATTGTTGAGTTGCGTCACAAAGCACAGAATCGTCAATCTTCGAAATGCGGCTCAATGTCTGGAGATCATCCGGTGCAATGAGTTGAAACTCCTCATTGAAATGAACGCGCATTTCACTCACCCACTGGGTGACCAGACCCTTGGGTGCGATCACCAGTGTTCGGGACACGAGCCCTCTCAGCTTGAGTTCCCGCATAATGAGCCCAGCCTCGATCGTCTTCCCCAGGCCGACCTCATCTGCGAGCAAATAGCGCACCCGATCACCGGACAAGGCCCTGGACAGAGCGCGGATCTGATGCGGCAGCGGGATAACTGAGACCCCGACAGGAGCAAGGAGCACGTCCCGTGTCAACGCATCCGCAATACGGGCCGCAGCGGCGACGTAAGCGATGTTATCGGGATCCACAGTAAGCGCCTTGCTGATCGGCGTGAGGCGTGACGCAGGAACGCGGACAACGGAGTCGCTCCCTGGCAGCCAGACGCGGCAGGCCGTCTCGCCCCAGAGCGGCTGGGCCTCAATGACTTGACAGACTTGCCGGTGATCAGTGCTGTAGTACCATCTGTAGGCCTCAATCGCCATTCTGCGAAGCGCCTCCGGCTGCATAGATCGTCAAAAGCAGTTCTGAGTCGTCCAGGAGTCTATACTCGGGCCTCTTTCCCGAAAGGCGCTCGCTGTTTTCCATGATGATTCGCACCCCTTCGCCGCGCTTGTCCATGAGGGTGCGGCGGTCGGTATTGACCCACTCGATATCGGTCGTCACAGGGCACTTGGCCAGCAGACTGGTCAATGTCTCGTTCCGGGCGGCCTGGCGATAGGGCAGGCTCTCGATCGTCATGGTGTTCGGGATGGATCCTGGTGAATAGATTTCCAGGCGATCGGCAAACATTTTGAACCGGATTTTGGAACCGTAGATCGCATAGTCCCGATGTGCAACGGCGTTGACGATAGCCTCGAATACCGCTGTCAGGTCATACTCAGGAATATCTTTGCGCCCCAAATCTTTGACACCCGCCACCTTCATGTTCCGTGCGACAAAACGGCAGGACTCGCGGACCTGTTCGTCCAATGGTCCCGAAATATCCCGGGCATCCAACTGATACGGCAGGCCGTCGTCTATGGCGGAAGGCGACGTCCCGCGATACGCCACAGCCTGGACGAACGCGTTCGGCATCCACTGCCGGGGTTCGCGGCAAGCCACCAGGATGCCCGCCACGGAAGGATGCGCAATTCCCTGGTCGTCCAAGGCGACTACTCCAAGTTTTCGCAGGAAATCAAGATCCTCGTCCCGGGTGCGTGTCGTGCGGAACCGTTCGTAGAGCACGGGATCGAGCGCCTCCAAGGGCGCCTGCACTACCGGCTGTTCATCGAAACGGATCATGCGAGTCTGGCTGCGTTGCTGGCTCAACCGAACGATGTAATCCGTTGTCATTTTTCGCTTGCTGCTGCCGATACGATAGAAATAGCCGTTCGGGCTCTCATGCACATACAAACTTCGCGGTATGTCCACTTTCAAGACGGGCGCCGGATAGCCTGCGGCATCCGGCAGCTCCCATTTCTCGATCCGGATCAACGGAGGCGGCTTGATCCGGTCGTTGCACACGCCCTGAAGCCAATGTTCCAAGGCGGTCAACTGCTCGATGCTCATCCCGTGCGGCTTCCTTGTGCGTTCGTCGATCCCAAGAAGGAGCACGCCGCCGGAACTATTTGCGAAGGCGGCAATCTCGTCGGCCAACCCATCGGGATGCGGCCCCGCAACTCGGTCACCGCGAAAGGCCACGGCTTTCAATTCCAGGCGATTATCTTCGCCGAGACGTATTTGCGTGAGTAAGTCTTCCCTGGTATCGAACATGCATCACCACCTACGATAAATGTCGGTTCACGGATCGCCCTAAACCGCATCCATGCTGTTGTTCCATGGACCCGCTATCACCAGTGCCTCCTACCAGGCCTTACATCAAAAGCAGGACACATCCTGCGAGCTGTACTGTGCAATTCGGCATGGCTCATTCCTCCCCTGAGCGGGTGAACGCCTGGTCATACCACATCAGAAGTTTCGTGTCTTCCTGAAGGACGCTTTCAGGGATTTTTTGGGCCACGCTTATGATAGTTTGATAGTCACGTTCTTGCCAGGCCTTCTTGAAGCCTGCCCTAACCGCCTCGAGGCGGAAAACCTTCAGGCGGCGTTGTTGGGATTCCTTGTACTCCTGAAACTCGCGCAGAAGAGTCCGTTCACGAAGTTTTTCCAGGTCTCCGGCCTGGTTCGGATCGGGCACGTACCAGCGGTCTTTCGCTTCGCGGAGGAGTTCCTGGTTGCCCGTTTCCAGTCCCTGGTTGACTGACCAGGAATCGGGGAGCAGGGTCTCGGGGCCGATCAAATCCCGCAACTCGGCGCTTTGCTTCATCCATGAAACGATCTGCTGAGGAATCCGGCGTTTCCCGTCAAAACGCAAGAAGTTCTGCCCAAGAATTTCCGAGAGTTCCAGTGGCTTTTCGTGTTTCTGCCATCCCCCTATTTTTTTGAGGAATTCAGGTTGGAGTTCCTGGAACGTCTGGGGCTCCCGGGTAAGTTGTTGTTTGAGCCATTGTATGGCTGTGGACTCGTCCTGGACGAATAATTCGAGCTGCACGATCCCCTCAACGGTCATCCGCTTCTTGTCATATTCGGCTGTCTGATCCGGAAGGAAATACATCCCATCCCGTTCGGAGAATCGCTGGGTCAGGCCCTGGTAGAAGTCAGCCGCTGACAGGGGAACCGTTATACCCCGCTGGACGTGAAAAGCCACCATGCGGTCAAAAAGCAGGTAGTTCTGACGTTCGGCGATGACCTCTGCCTGGCCACCTTTGGAAACGAAGACAGGAAGCTGTCTCAGATGCGCACGAACAAAATCCCAGACACCCTCGTCGGTCCCTGCTTCGAGTTTGAACCGCTCTTCCAGACCGCCATTGGGCTTGTAGGCGGAGATGACGAGGTCTTGTTTGACCGCGGTGCTGGTAACCTGGCGATAAGAGCCTTGCTGTTTATCGAGG
>JACPDT010000342.1 GCA_016183865.1 Armatimonadota bacterium
AGGAGTCCTGTTCAATGTTACTACATATACCGGAGCGAGATGATAGAGAGATCCTACCCCTCTACCCCTGATATCTCGTAAGACACAGAGCATACTGACATGCTAAAGCGAAAGAGCCCGAAAGGAGAGCCTGTTTCAGGAGAGCAGAAGTCCAAGCGGAAGAGCCCACAGATGCTCTCCGATGCGCACCGCTTTTGTGCCGTTATGGGCGAGAACAGCGGCACGGCAGTTCGGGTTTGAGGTCAGGAACGTCAGGAGATGAGAGAGATCCTTATCCCCCCATCTGCTCGCTGCCTTCACTTCAATAGCTATCGTAGTTCCTCGGGTTTCAATGATAAAATCCACCTCGTGCCGCCCCTGAACATTCCAGAAAAAAATGTTGGACAATGGGGAATGAGCTTCCAGAAGGGAAAAAAGATTCTGTGCCACATAGTTCTCGAACACTGCCCCCCACAACGCTTCATTCGAAACCGAGTGAGCGTCACTGAGGCCCATCAAATAGCAGGCCAGTCCGGAATCGGTCAAATAGAGCTTTGGAGATTTGATGAGTCGGCTGGATGGTTTCCCCAGATAAGGTAGAAGTCTCTGGAGCACGAAAGAGACTTCCAAGAGGCTCAAGTATCTTGAGGCAGTGGGTGTATTCAGTTTTGCATCACGGGCTAATTCACTGGTTTTCAGAACCTGTCCGGTGCGAAGTGCAGCCAGATGCAGGAGGTGTCGGAAAGAAATCAGATCAGCCACCTGCGACAGCTCTCGAAGATCACGCTCAAGATACGTCTGTTCGAATCCTTTGAACCAGAGGGACGGATCCCTGACCTCCTGCAAGCAGACCACAGGCATCCCGCCCAGAACTGCTTCGGAAGGCTCAACTGGTCGAGCGGTAGCGGCATCCAGCGCGATTTCAGGCGACTGCATAAAACGGATGAGAAATGGCTCTGAACCGGTGGTCCTGCAAATCTCACGGCGGTTGAATGGATGCAAAGTGAGATACACAGCCCTTCCAGCTAAACTCTCGGTTATGTTTTTCAAGAGAAGAATATTGGCTGAGCCGGACAGCAAGAAGCGTCCCGGTCTCCGATCTCGATCAACCATGAGTTTGATCGTGGAAAGCAGCTCAGGACATCTCTGCACTTCATCAATAGTCACGGTTTCCCCTCGCAGGAATGTCTCAGGATTTCGCCTGGCTTCTTCCAGATGCGCAAACTCATCAAGAGTGAGATAACCGCGCCCTCGAAGCTCCGGCTGCACCTGAAGAAGCGTGCTTTTGCCGACCTGGCGCATACCTGTCAGCACTACCACCGGCATATCAGCCAGGGCAGCCAGTAACCTGGCGCCTAACTCCCTACTGCAATAATCTGTCATAATATAACATATTATAGTGACTTTATGTCATCATGTCAAGATGGCTGCAGATTTTGCTTGTTTTCTTTACAGCACAGCCATTATGATAGGGATTGGCAATCCCTGAAATTATTACTTGGAATACGCAGAGAGAGAAGCCCGTGATAGAGCGACACAGACAAATTTGGATTCCAATTGGAACTTGATTGTCACGGGCGCAAGCGGTACTATGTTAGCAAGCAGGTACTTTCCACGATAGGGAGGGAAAAAATATGAATACGGTGCTACCATCCATTCTTGGTACACATCAAGCTGCAAAACAGGCCGAGACAATTCGGCTGAAAACAGAAGAGCAGCAACTTCTGGAAACCCGGGAAACAGCGCTGAGAATCCTGTTCACAGGCACTGATTTTTTCTACGGAAGCCTTGCGAGTGCCGCGCCCACTACATATACACGAGCTGCTGCCGGCGGTCTTGGCATCACAAGAATGCTGCATGGCCTCATAAGTACAGGGGCCGCACAGGTCGAGCACGACATCCTCGAAGAAGCGGTGCCATGGCAGGCCTATGTGAAACACGGCGCAGACGGAGTTGCAGGGTTTGGATTGATTCTCAGCGCCGCAGGCGCCGGTGCGATAGGGATGTCCATGACTGCTCTTGGAGACCTGGTTGGAATATACGCCCAGTATAAGATGACGAAATAAGGGTATCAGGGGCAATACCGTTCACTAGAGCAAAACAAGGGATTCTGCAAAGGTTTTCAGGGGTTGCGGCGGCCGACGATGATGGGGGTGCTTTCTCAGGAAGTTTGACATCTTGCGTGCGGTCGGACAAATTGGGCGAGGTCTAACGCCGAGTTGAGCGGTTCGACATCGGGGTGGCAAGCTTGCTTGCCAAGTCCGACGGCGAATGCGCTCGAACGATTTGTTCGGACGCGTGCAGCGCGACCGAACAAATATTAGACGGAAGTGTCCCGTCCCTCCTAATGTGTTTTGGGCACATTCTGCATATCCAGAATTACTCCATTTAACGTATCCGCACACGTTACAGCTTTTGTTATTGTAAATGAAAGCTCTCTGAGTCAAGACGCTACTTTTTTGCTCTACCCGCACAATGTCAACGTCTTAATCTATTGTGCTTTGTATACACCAACATTTTTGAATCGTGGTAAGAAAATTGATTTTCCCGCCCGCAATTTACACAGGAGAGTGGGAACCCCTCCCCAGCTTTCGTGGTTTTGAGGAGTGATTTCTTGAATGAAACCGGAGGGCCGACTTGAATTGTTGGAAAGCCTGTGGACAGGATTTGGCAACACAAGAGACGAAAGGACCGAATGGAGGTGACAGGCAGTTGAAAGAAAAGGACCTGGCAGAATACGCACTCGATTATGTGACATCCAATGGGGCGACCTACGCAGATGTGAGGCTCGTTCAAATCCGACACGAGATGATCGAATACAAGAACGGCTCCCCTGTGGGGATTTTGAAGGACTTGAACGGGGGCATGGGCATACGCGTCATCGTGGATGGGGCATGGGGATTCGCCGCAAACCCCGATTTCACGAAAGACAAGGTGGAAAGAGCCGCGAAACGGGCAGTGGAAAATGCCCGGGCAGGGGCTCTCATCGCCCGTGACCCTATCGTCATGGCGCCCATCCCTGTTGTGAATGAAAAATGGGAAACCCGTGTTGAGACTGACCCCTTCAGGGTCTCCCTGGAAGAAAAGCTGGCCCTGCTTTCCATGTGTGACCAGACCATGCGGAAAGTGAAAGGCCTGAGTTTTGCCGAGGGGTTTCTGGATTTCACGGAAGAGCTGAAGTTCTTCTATTCATCCGAGGGGTCCCGGATTGATCAGAAAATCGTGCATTCAGGCGGCGGGATACAGGCAACGGCCATAGGTGAGGACGAGACACAGGTTCGATCTTATCCTCAGTCTTTCGGCGGGGACTATGTCTCCGGCGGGTATGAGCATATCCTCGGAATGAACCTGCCTGATTCCGCGCAGAAGATAGCGGAAGAAGCAGTGGGGCTCCTCGTGGCGCCTCAATGCCCTGAAGAGACGACCACCCTCATTCTGGGGGAAGGTCAATTGGCCCTTCAGGTCCACGAATCGTGCGGCCACCCGGTGGAGCTGGACAGAGCTCTCGGCTGGGAAGCCAATTTCGCGGGAACCAGTTTCATGACCCCTGACCGTCTGGGGAAGCTTCAATACGGCTCGGGGATTGTCAACATCGTATCCGATCCCACCCACCCGGGAGGGCTCGGGAGCTACGGTTTTGATGATGAAGGCACTCCTGCAAAAAGAGATGAGATCGTTAGGGACGGCCTTTTCGTGGGCTATCTCATGAGCAGGGAAACCGCAGCCGGTCTGGGACGCTCCTCCAATGCGGCCATGCGGGCGGAGGGGTGGAGCTACGCCCCCATTGTAAGGATGACGAATGTGAACCTCCTTCCCCAGAAGGGGACTCTCGATGATCTGATATCAGAAACGAAAAAAGGGCTTCTAATGACGACCAATCGCTCCTGGAGCATTGATGACAGGAGACTCAATTTTCAGTTCGGCTGCGAAATCGCCTGGGAAATCAGGAACGGCAAGATTGCCGGGTTTTATAAGAACCCGACCTATACGGGGATCACGCCCGTTTTCTGGAACAAGTGCGGGAGAATCGCCGGGCCGGAGTCCTGGCGGGTATGGGGAGTGCCCAACTGCGGCAAGGGTCAGCCCATGCAGACCATGCGTGTCGGACATGGAGTTTCCTATGCGCGGTTTGACGATGTGCAGGTGGGGGTGGGCTATGCTCACTAAGGCAAGCGCTGAAAGAATCCTGAAAGAAACTCTTGCCCTGGGACGGGGCGACGGCATGGAGGTCATCCTTGACGGTGATCGCACATGGTTTCTGCAGTTCTCCGGAAATCAGATGCGCCAGAATCTCTTTCAAAAGGATTACATCCTGACGATCCGCATCGTTGTGGGCAAACGGGAAGGGGTTGTCACAACCAATCGTTTTTCAGGGGAGGACCTCAAACGTGCGGTGGAAGCAGCTTATCAGACGGCTCTTCAGCAGAAAGAGGACCCTGAAATGCCCGATCTGCCTGAACTGACGCCGATTCCAGAGCAGAACCCTTATGACAACCCTACCATTGAATCGTCTCCCCACGAGCGGGCGGAAATGGTGAAGGGAATCACCTCCAGG
Organism: Armatimonadota bacterium; assembly: GCA_016183865.1. GTDB lineage: Bacteria > Vulcanimicrobiota > JACPDT01 > JACPDT01 > JACPDT01 > JACPDT01. Next base: position 4,535 of record JACPDT010000342.1, read on the forward strand.
TGCCTGAAATCGTCTCTTCTCGCTTGCGGGGCCCTTTCCAGCGGAGACAAGATCGCGGCGGTCATGAACTCCAAGGGCGCTTTTTGCTACCACAATGCCACTCATGCAGACATGACGCTGACCGTACTGACCCCTGGCGGCGGCTCAGGCTGGTCGGAAGCCCATTCCTGGAAGCTTTCCGATCTTAGTGCGGATCAGCTCGCAGAAACGGCCATTGAGAAGGCCAGGCGAAGCGAAAACCCCGTTGCCCCTGATCTGGGGCAGTATACAGTCGTTTTGGAAGAAAGGGCTGTGGCGAATCTTCTATCCTTTCTGTCCAGCCTGGGATGCGGCGCCCTTTCGGTCCAGGAGGAGAAGAGTTTCATGACCGGAAAGCTCGGGGAAAAGCTGACAGGGGAGAAAATCACAATTCTCGATGACTGGCGCATGCCCGAAACTCTTGGGATGCCCTTTGATTG
>JACPDT010000341.1 GCA_016183865.1 Armatimonadota bacterium
AAGAGAATCTCCATATCCTTCAGGGTGGATATGGCGACCCCGCATTTTCCCACCTCTCCCAGTGACAGGGGGTCGTCCGAATCCCTTCCCATCAGTGTGGGCATGTCGAAGGCGACGGAGAGGCCGTCCTGCCCCCTCCCGAGAAGGAAATGATACCGCTCATTTGTCCTTCTGGGTGTGGCGAAACCGGAGAACATCCGCATGGTCCAGGGTTTTCCCCTGTACATGGTGGGATGGATTCCCCGGGTATAAGGATACTCCCCGGGGAATCCGATATTTTCCAGATAATCCTGTTCCCCCTGGTGCAGAGGAGTGTAAAGAATCTCGATGGGCTCTCCTGATGAGGTCTTGCGGACCTTTTGCTGGGGCCGGTTTTTCTTGCTTACGCGCCCCTCCCAGTTTTTCCGGGCCGCCCGGATCGCTTCAAGACTCTCATCAGAATAGAGACCCGCCTTTGATTTCACCGTCATCTTATCCCACCGGCCTGAAATGCGAAATATCGAGGATGGAACCTTTCCGCTCCCCTTTGGGACGGAAGACCGCCTCCACCTCCATTCCGAATGTTATGTCATCAGGCTCGATTTCCTCCAGGAAATGGACCAGACTGCTTGTTGCCCCATCCAGGTTGATGACTGCCATCACCCGAGGCTCTGGGAGAGGCTTACCGTCCATGTCTATGTATCCCACTGTAAAGCTCTCCACTACGCCCTTGTGAGATACCGGGACCCATTCGGTCAAGCGGGCAAAGCACCGCTCACAGTAAATCATGGGCGGCACATAGACGAAGTTGCACTTCTCGCAAAGTGTGCCCAGGATTTTCCCGTTGTCCCTGATTTCCGAGAGGAAGCGTTCACCGGCCACTCCTGCCGTATAGAGGTGTTGGACCGGAATATCGCCATACCATGCTTTGGTTTCCCTGTTATCTGCGACTTTTTCCAGAATGCCCATAAGTTCCTCCTTACATTGGCTTGAAGTACTTGATGTCCGTAATGGCGCCTTCCCGCTCATCGGCGGGTTTCCAGACCGCTCTTACTTTCATGCCGATCTGAACCTTCTTGGGATCCACTTCACCCAGGAGATGCATGATTCCCATGCCGGGGCTTGCGCCGTCAATCTCGATAACAGCCGGCATCTCCGGCTCTTTCAGTCTCTTCATATCCCAGGTGACATAACAGAGAGAAAAGGTGTTCACAACCCCTGTGTCCTTAAGGGGCGCCCATTCGTCCGTGTTCCGGAAACACCATTCACAGAACATTCTCGGAGGAACCATGATGCGGTTGCAGGAGCGACAGAAGGTCCCGATGAGTCTTCCCTCTTTCAGCTCATGAAGAAATCGTCCGATGGCGACTCCTGCGTCCCATCCATACTGGGCATTCGGCGCCCCGCTTACGGTGACGACCTTTCCCCCTTTGAACTCCTCATCGGAAAGAGCGGTTCCTTTGAATTCAAGCGTTTCCATTCCTGATGCCTGCGCTTGGGGCCTTTCCGTTAATTTGATTCCCATATCTATCCATGCCTCCTATCTTCCAAGAACAACGACGGTGCCGACTTGCATGAGATCGCCCCATGCCTGTGCAAGTCCCCGTCTCGGGGAGCCCGGGACTTGCCGTTTTCCGGCTTCGCCCCGCAGTTGCCAGAAAAGCTCGCAAATCTTCATGAGACCTGCGGCTGCGATTGGATTCCCCACGCCAAGGAGTCCTCCCGATGGGCAGACCGGCATGTCGCCGTTTCGTGCCGTCACGCCGGATCTTGTGAGCTCAGGGGCTTTTCCCTTGTCGCACAGGAGAAGACCTTCCAGATGATGGAGCTCCTTGTAATCGAAGGGATCGTAAGGCTCCACAATATTGATCTCCTTGCGGGGCTCCCGAATTCCGGCCATCTCATAGGCCATTCGGGCCGCATACTCCACCTGCTTGGGGTAGTACAGGTCGCGATTCGTCCAGTAGGCGGTCTCCAGATTCCAGCCCACTCCCTCAAACCAGACCGGCTTGTCCGTGATCCGTTTCGCCACTTCTTCGGAAGCCAGGACAATGGCGCAAGCTCCGTCGCTCACGGGACTGATATCCAGACGCTTCACCGGCCACGCGAGGACTTCGGAGTTCATGACGTCATCAATGGAGACCTCCCTTCCGATCTGGGCGCATGGATGATCCAGGGCATTCTTCTTGTTCTTGACCGCCACCTGGGCGATGTCCTGCTCGGTTATACCGTGTCTGTGCATATAGCGGTTCATCTCAAGGGCGAAAATCCACAAAAGGTTCGGCCCCAGGGGCCTTTCCGTGGTATGATCGAAGATGGTCAAGAAAGCACCCTGGGGATGAGGCTGACAGGGAGACATCTTTTCCTCGCAAACCACGAGACAGGTGTCAAACATTCCTGATGCCACGTGCCACCAGCCCTGGATGGGCGTGAAAACCCCTGTTCCTCCACCCACATAAGATCTCATATAAGGCTTCCGGAAGGCCCCTGCTCCATCACTGATGTATTCGCCCTTCATGTGGACTCCATCGAAGGCGTCCGGAGCGCTTCCGAAAACAACGGACTGAATTTGATCCAATGTCAGTTGGCAGGATTCCAAAGCCATGTGCGATGCCTCAAAGGACAGCTCTTTTCCCGTTTCCAGGGAGCGACGCACAAACTTCGTCATTCCTGCTCCGACAACTGCTACTTTACGATATCCCACGACGCTTCCCCCTTTCTAATTATTGGATACGACAATGGCCGCCCCGCTGGTGGTGGGAATTCCCCGCCAGGAGAAAGCAAGCCCTGTATTCACATGAGCCAACTGACGCTTGCCTGCCTCGCCTCTGAGCTGAAGGACAAGCTCCAGAACCCGATACAGTCCTGATGCTTCATAGAGGAATCCAGTTCCCAGAGTTCCCCCTGACGGGTTGATTGGAAGATCTCCGTCCAGGTCCGCGGTTCCTTCCTCCAGGAGAAGACCTGCTTCCCCTTCCCGACAGAGCCTCAGTGCCTCCATGTGCTGCAACTCCTTATAGGAGAAAGTATCATCTATCTCGGCAAGGTCAATCTCTTCCCTGGGATTCCGAATCCCCGCCATTCGGTATGCCGCGTCCCCCGCGAGGCGGGCATACACAGCCTGAGCCCAATCCCGATTCTCAAGACTGGGAGAATCGGAGCACCAGCCGATCCCTTTGACCCAGATGGGATGATCGGAAAGCTCCCTGGCCCGTTTCGCGGAGGCCAGAACCATCACAACGGCGCCATCGGCGTGGAGGCTCGTGTCCAGCTTCGAAAGAGGCGCGAAAAGAGGCCTTGATTGGAGGACATCATCCGGCGCTACCTGCGCCCCGTAAGCTGCCACGGGATTGTCCAGGGCGTTTTGCCGATTCTTCTGGACCACCATGGCGCAGTGCTCCCGGGTGTTCCCCGTTTCGAGGAGAAAGCGATTCATCTCAAGGCCCGCGATGTAATAGGGGTGCATCTTGAGGGGCTGGTTGTAAACAGGGTCTGTGGCAAAAGCCATGATGTGAAATGGTGTGAGAATGTTGGAAGCCTTGCTGTGAGCTTCCACAGCCACGACATCCATAAGACCTGTCTGGATATGCATGGTGGCTTCGATGAGACCGTGGATTCCATCACCCGTTACGGTGTGTACAGGCTTCAGCACCGCTCCAAGCTGATCAGGGACATATTCATCAAAAATGCTGGTCCCTTCGTGGAAATCCTCAGAAAGGCACACAAAACTCTTGATGTCTTTCGGTTTCACGTGGGCGTCCTGATACGCCTTCACGGCTGCCTCGTAAATCATCTCCCTGTACGAAACCTCGGGAGTGACAGGGGAAGCGGCCGTGTACCCGACTCCAATGATTGCAACTTCTTCTGTCATGAGCCCTTTCCTTTCTTTATGAAATGCCTCCCTCACCCAACTCCCCCCCACCTAACCTCCCCCACGAGGGGGGAGGGAAACAAACTCAACCGCCTGAATCTTGCCGCAGAGGACAAAAATACGAATTCCGAGCCACCGATCTACGCAGATTATCGCCGATTTTCTTATATCTGCGCTCATCTGTGTGAATCTGCGGTAGAATCTGAATTCTCCGTGCCTCTGTGTCTCCGTTGCGATGAATTACTGACTAACTCCCTGCGCTTACGGCCGGCTGTTGCTTCAAAGAAGGAGCGACCTCCAGCCGGGCTTCCGTACCTTTGATCACATCATCCACAGTCACCCCTTTAGCGACTTCCTTGAGCAAGAGCCCCCCTGGAGTGACCTCGATGACCCCCAGGTCGGTCACAATAAGATTCACGACCTTTTTCCCGGTCAGGGGCAGGCGACATTTCTTTAGAATCTTGGGGCTGCCGTCCGCAGCCGTATGCTGCATGGCTATGATCACCCGTTTCGCATTGGCCACAAGATCCATGGCGCCGCCCATTCCCTTGACCACCTTGCCCGGAATCATCCAGTTCGCCAGGTTCCCCTCTTCATCCACTTCCATGGCGCCGATGACGGCGACATCCACATGTCCGCCCCGAATCATGGCAAAAGAGTCGGCACTGCTGAAATAAGAGGCCCCTGAAATCTCCGTCACCGTCTCTTTGCCCGCATTGATCAGATCGGCGTCTTCCTGTCCCGGGAGAGGATAGGGACCGATGCCAAGCATGCCGTTCTCGGAATGGAGAATAACGGTCATTCCTTCGGGAATGTAATTGGCGACAAGAGTGGGAATGCCGATCCCAAGGTTTACGTAGTAGCCGTCCCTAAGCTCCCGGGCTACCCGCCTGGCTATGAACTCTTTTTTCGATTCTTTTTTCATAAAATTCTCCCTTTATGACAAGATCTACATAAATTCCCTGAGTGATGATGCTATCCGGGTCCAACTGGCCCAATGGCAAGATCTCCTCCACTTCGGCCACAGTGAAGTCTGCTGCGGTCGCCATCATGGGATTGAAGTTTCTCGCTGTTTTTCGATAGATCAGGTTCCCGTATGGATCTGCCTTGTAAGCCTTCACAAAAGCCACATCAGCCCTGAGCGGAAGCTCGAGAAGAAACTCCCTTCCCCCGATCATCCTCTTTTCCTTACCGTCTTCGATTGGGGTCCCGACTCCGGTGGGAGTGTAGAAGCCCCCTATTCCCGCGCCCCCTATCCGAATCCTTTCCGCAAAGGTTCCCTGCGGATTCAGCTCCACCTCGATCTCCTGGCTGATCATCTTTTTCTCCAGGACGGAGTTCTCACCGATATATGTGGAGATCATCTTTTTCACCTGGCCTGCCGTGATGAGAAGGCCGATCCCCGCATCGTCCACACCCGCATTGTTGCTGATGATGGTGAGGTTTTTCGAGCCTTTCTCCGCCAGAGCCCGAATCAGGTTTTCCGGATTTCCGGAGAGTCCGAATCCACCGATCATGAGGGTCATCCCATCCCTCACTCTTGACATGGCCTGCTCCAAAGTGCCGACTTTGTTCAAGAAACCACCCCCCTTGTGTCTGCATCTGTTGTCACTGATATTCCCTGAAAAGGAATTCTTTCCCTTCCCGAAGAAAGAACAAATCAAACCCGTTGCGAAAACTCATTCGACAAGACACACGGCCCGGCATCCTCTAGTGGGTTGTGACATAAGTAACGTCAATGATTTGGCGATGGATCTGGAGACGAGGTCGGGAGCGCGCACGAGCGAGCACCGCAGGCGTAGCCGAAGTGCTACGTTGAGGAGCGGAGTCGAGGAGCGCCCCGAGATCGTCCCAGAGACGCGCCAAGGCGTGATGGAACTTGTGTCTCGACTCACCCAGGGATGCCCATAAGGAGAGATGATCGTGGCAGAAAACTGGAGTGACAAATATCCATCCCCTGACTTGAACCCCCGTCCCGGAGCGACTCTCCCGAAGGACCTGCCTGAAGTCGTTGTCGTCAGTGCCGCCAGAAGCGCCATCGGAAAATACCTGGGTGGACTCACCGACATCCCCATCGTCAAAGTGGCAGGCCAGGTGGTCCGGGCCGCAGTAGAGAAGGCAGGCATCTCCGCCGATAAGGTGGATGAGGTCCTTATGGGCAATGTGGTCAGCGCCGGTCTGGGACAGAACCCTGCAAGACAGGCGGCCCTGAGCGCAGGAATTCCCCCATCGGTGAATGCCGTTACCATCAATAAGGTATGCGGCTCTGGGCTTCGTTCGGTAATAGGGGCCATCCAGGCAATCCGCTGTGGTGATGCCGAAGTGGCGGTGGCGGGCGGTCTGGAAAGCATGAGCCAGGCCCCCTACCTCCTGGAAAAGGCGCGCACCGGGTACCGCATGGGTCACGGGGCGCTGGTGGATTCCATGATCAAGGACGGTCTGTGGTGTGCATTCAATGATTTCCACATGGGAATCAGTGCAGAGCTCGTAGCGGACAGGTTCAAGATATCCCGAAAGGAGCAGGACGAGTTCGCCGTTGAAAGCCACAAGAAGGCGGTGCATACCGCGGAAAAGGGTTACTTCTCCGCGGAGATAGTCCCGATCTCCATCCCTCAAAAAAAAGGGGACCCTGTTCTTTTTCAAAAAGACGAAAGCCCCAGGGCGGACACTTCGGAAGAGACCCTCGCCAGGCTGAAACCTGCCTTCAAGCCCGATGGAACCGTAACGGCTGGTAATGCCCCGGGTCTCAATGATGGGGCGGCTGCCCTTGTTCTGATGTCCAAAGAGAAGGCGCAAACCCTTGGTTTGAAGCCTCTTGCCCGAGTGCTGGGTTATCATGTGGCCGGCCTCCCGCCCGAATGGGTCATGATGACTCCGATTCCCGCTGTACGGGGGCTCCTGCAGAAGATGGGGGCGCAAATCACGGATTTCGATTTGTTGGAGCTCAATGAGGCATTCGCGGTTCAAGCCCTCTCCGTTGTGCGGGAGCTGGGGGCTGATCCTGCACTTGTCAATGTTCACGGAGGCGCCGTGGCCCTCGGCCATCCCATAGGCGCGAGCGGAGCGAGAATCCTCGTAACCTTGATTCACGCCCTGAGGGGATTGAAAAAGAAACGGGGCATGGCTTCTCTCTGCATGGGAGGCGGAAACGGGATAGCATTGGCTGTGGAGGTATTGTAGGGAAGGTGAAGTACCGTGTTCTTGAGTGAAAGGCATGAGGCCTTTAGAAAAGAAGTCCGGGAATTTGCGGAGCATGAGCTTCCCAACCTGAGAATTCAGGAAAAAGAGGAAGAGAATGTCTTTCCAAAGGCTGCAGTAGAACTGCTCATCCGCCAGGGGCTTACAGGGGTTCCCTTTCCCGAGAAATACGGTGGGGCGGGGAAAGACACGCTTTCCTATTGCATCACTGTTGAGGAGATCTCCCGGGTCTGGGGATCCCTTGGACTCACTCTGGCTGCTCACATTTCCCTCGGGTCCTATCCCATTTATCACTTCGGAACAGAAGAGCAAAAGCAGAAATACCTGGCCCCCCTCGCAAGAGGGGAAGTTCTCGGCTCCTTCGGCCTCACCGAGCCGGGGGCGGGATCGGACGCCTCTGCCACAAAAACGGTTGCCGAGCCCGGTGATGGCCACTATGTGTTGTCCGGAAGCAAGAACTTCATCACAACGGCCAACTATGCCGACACTTTTGTCGTTACCGCAGTCACGGACAGGACAAAAGGCGCCAAAGGAATCAGCGCTTTCATCGTGGAGAGGAATTTTCCCGGCTTTTCCATCGGGAAAAAGGAAGACAAGCTGGGACTTCGCGCCTCCGACACGGCCACCCTTGTTTTTGACAACTGTCAGGTCCCCGAAGAAAACCTTCTCGGACAGGAAGGGCAGGGCTTCAAGATCTTCATGGTCACACTGGACGGGGGGCGGATAAGCATCGGCGCCATGGCACTGGGGATCGCCCAGGCATCCCTTGACGAATGTCTTGAGTATGTGCGCACCCACAAGCTGCAGGACGAGCAGTGGGTCCAGGAAAAAATCGCCGACATGACGGCCCGAATTCAGGCAGCCCGCCACCTGGTCTACCACTCGGCATGGAAAAAGGATGCAGGTGAGCCCTTCGGCAAGGAAAGCGCCATTGCCAAATACTTCGCCTCAGAAACCGCGACCGGAAGCGCGTCTTCGGCGATATCCATCATGGGACTTGATGGAATCAGCAAGCGATATCCGGCAGAAAGGTTCTTCAGGGACGCGAAGCTTACGGAGATCGGAGAGGGCACTTCTCAAATCCAGAAAATCGTTATAGCAAGAAATCTCTTCAAAGAAAGGGGACTACTATGAAATTGGAGCTCACTGCGGACCAGCAGGCTTTCCAGGAAGAGGTCCGCAAATTCGCGCAAAAAGAACTGGCCCCGAAGGCAGCTTATCACGATAAGACTCAGGAATTCCCTGTGGAGTCGCTCAAGAAAATGGCCGAAATGGGCCTTCTGGGGATGTCCGTTCCAGCGGAATATGACGGAGCGGGCGTTGACAGTGTCACGTATGCCGTGGTCATTCTGGAAATTTCCAAGGCAGATGCCTCCTGTGGCGTCATTGTGGCTGTTCAGAACTCCCTGGTCGCCCTTCCCCTTTACAAATGGGGCACGGAAGAGCAGAAGCAGAAATTCTTGAAACCCCTTGCGGCAGGTCTCAGGATCGGCGCCTATTGCCTCACTGAACCGAATGTGGGGTCCGATCCGGGAGATATGGAGACAACGGCCGTCATGGAAGGGGATCACTACATCCTGAACGGCACGAAGACCTTTATCACCAGTGCCCAGAAAGCCGAAACTTTTGTCGTTTTCGCCGCAACGGACCGAAAGGCAGGAAACAAGGGAATCAGTTGTTTCGTGGTAGACCGGGAAACCCCGGGATTGTCGGTGGGGCCCAAAGAAGACATGTTGGGAGTCCGGGCATCGGGAACGGCTGCCGTTACTTTCGAGAACTGCAAGATCCCTGTCGGAAATCGTCTGGGTCAGGAAGGTGGAGGATTCAGAATCGCCATGGAGGCTCTCGATTGCGGCCGAATAGGCATTGCGGCACAGGCAATAGGGATTGCGGAAGCCGCCTTTGAGGCATCTCTCCAATATTCCAGAGAGCGGAAGCAATTCGGACAGCCCATCGGGGATTTCCAGATGATCCAGGCCATGCTGGTCAAGATGGCCACGGAAATCGAGGCATCCAGGCTGCTCCTCTATCTGGCGGCATACAAGAAAGACAAAGGAGAGCGGTACTCGAAGGAGTCTTCCATGGCCAAGCTCTTTGCATCGAAGATGGCGGTGGAGAACACCATCAATGCAGTGCAGATATTCGGAGGATATGGTTATACAAAAGATTATCCCGTGGAAAGACATATGAGGGACTCTAAGGTGACGGAGATCTATGAAGGGACCTCCCAGATTCAAAACCTGGTAATCGCGAAAGCCATTGCGAAGTAGCTGCCAGGGAAAGGAGACTTTATGAACATCATCGTCTGCATAAAACAGGTTCCCGACTCTGAAGCCCAGGTGAAGATCGCCTCGGACGGCAAGGCATTGGACCTGGATCAGGTCAAATTCGTCCTCAATCCTTATGACGAATTTGCAGTGGAAGAAGCCATCCGGATCAAGGAGAAAAAGGGGGACGGCACGGTAACAGTCGTTTCTCTGGGACCTCCACGAGTAAAGGATGCCCTGAGAAGCGCCCTTGCCATGGGGGCGGATCAGGCCGTTCTTCTGTGGGATCCGGCCTTCGAGGGCCTGGACAGCCACGGGACGGCGGTTCTCCTTTCCAGGTATCTGGCTGGTCAAACGTATGATCTGATTCTCCTCGGAAAACAGGCGATTGATGACGATATGTCGTACATCGGCCCCGCCCTGGCGGACCTCCTGAAACTTCCCCTGGTCAGTGTGGTCACAAAGCTGGAATTCTCCCCTGACTACAAGACGGCATTTGCCCAAAGAGAGGGCGAAAGAGGGGTTGAGAAGATAGAAGTTTCCTTGCCTGCGGTCCTCACGGCGCAAAAAGGGTTGAATGAGCCGAGATATGCGTCATTAATGGGCATAATGAAAGCAAAGAAGAAAGAGATCCAGGAGGTCAACGCCGCAGCTCTGGGAATGGAGGGCTCAGGCACTTCCGATCTCGTCAAATCGAGAGTCACGAAACTGGACTATCCTCCAAAGCGTCCCCCGGGAAAGATCGTACCCGGGGATGCCGCGACAGCCGCCAAAGAGCTGGTCCGATTACTAAGGGAAGAAGCGAAGATCATATAGGAAGGAGTTCAAGATACGATGGGACAAGGAATCTGGATACTTGCCGAGCACAGGGGCAGTGAGTTTCGCCCCATAACCATGGAGCTTCTCACCTGGGGAAAAAAGCTCTCCGAGCATTGCGGGGCGCCCCTGGCCGCGGTTCTCCTGGGACACGAAATCGGGAACCTTGAGGAAAAGCTGGGGAACTACGGCGTGCAGACCGTCTATGTGATGGACCACCCCGATCTCGCTGTCTTCAATCTGGACTCCCATAAAGAAGCGATGACTCAGCTTCTCAAAAAATACCTTCCTGCCGTTCTCCTTTTGGGAAACAGCATCTACAACAGGGAGTTGGCGCCGGCCCTCTCCGTGCGTCTTGGCGCATTCCTGAGCGTGGATTGCACGTCATTGGAGCTGAAAGAAGGGGGGACCTTCGAGACGGTAAGACCCATGGTTGCCGGCAAGGTACTCGCCCATGCAGCCCCTGCTGTCCCGCCCGGCGGTGGAGCCGCCCCAGCGGTAATCGTGAGTCTCCGTCCCAATGTGACTCCCCGCCTCGAGCCCGGGGAAAGGGCGACGCCTGACCTGGTCCAGGTTCCATACGAGCCGGTCCCTCTAAGGACAAAAGTTCTGGAAATCACCCAGACTGCCGGTGACGAGATGGATGTGACCGAAGCGCGAGTCGTAATCTCGGGCGGAAGGGGAATGAAGGGTCCTGAGCATTTCAAGCTTCTTGAGGAGCTTGCGAAAGTCGTCGGCGGCGCCGTTGGGGCGTCCCGAATGGTGGTGGACCTGGGTTGGATAGACCACCATTACCAGGTCGGACAGACCGGAAAGGTCGTGACACCCGATCTGTATATTGCGTGCGGAATCAGTGGAGCAATCCAACATCTCGTAGGGATGACCTCATCCAAGTGCATCGTTGCCATCAACAAGGATCCCGAAGCCAATATCTTCAAAGTGGCGGACTACGGAATCGTGGGGGATGTTTTCGAGGTGCTTCCCCACCTCACGGAGGAGCTCAAAAAACTCCTGTCCGAGAAATCGTTGGTTTAGCGTGCACGAATTGGGTATAATGCATGTAATGGAAGCGGCAGGCGAAATGAGCCGCCGCCCGAGACACTGTCGGCCTGGGGGGTGATAAATATAGTCAAGCATCCGGTTCCCGATGAACATGAGAGCAGGCTGCGCCTGCTTTGTTGTTCTTCATAATTTAAGAAAAGGAGTAATAGGAATGTTTCGGAAAACGTTGTTTTTCTTGTTGATTTGCACGATTTGTGCAGGCATACCGGCCCTTCTGGCAGCACCTTTCCCTGATCTTCCCGCCAAACACTGGGCCTTTGATGCCGTGAACCAGTTGTCCCAGAAAGGCCTTCTGGAGGGATATCCGGACGGCACTTTCAAAGGAGATCGAGCGGCCTCCAGATACGAGGTGGCCATGGTTGTAGCCCGGATTGTAGCCAAAGTGGAGAAGCTCTCTCCGGCAGATCTGAGCAAATACGCCACAAAAAACGATCTCAACGCCCTCCGCAGGCTGGTGGACGAGTTTCGCAAGGAGCTCGACGCTCTGGGAGTGCGGGTCGGCCAAATTGAGGAAAAATTGAGCTCATTGGAAGCCCGCGTTTTCGAGCTAGAGCGTGTCAGAGTCCACGGACACCTGGATACCATCGGAGGAAGCATAGGGCTGAGGCCCGGGACGAATTTCGTGCCCCCCCCGGCGGGTGCGGCCGGTGCTGCAGGGTTCGATTTCGCCACAGGACGCCCCTTGATGAGTGAAACCTTCCTGACGTCTCTTGCATCCCTGGATGTCATGACAAGACTCTCCGACGAATACGATGGAGGGCTCTCCCTCGATGCTTACGGAATCGTGGGAAATCCGGCACCGGGCCGAATGGCTTCGTACTGGGGCGCTTCCAGTCCCTGGCTGAACAACTGGTGGACCGGAACTGCCGCGGGGGCAGGAGCCGGAGCAGGAAATGTCACCAACAAGATGGTCCTGGACAACCTGTGGGTGCGGCACGTGCCCTCCGATACGATCGGAACGGTCGGCACATTCGGCACCACCACCTTTGATCCTTTTGTCATGAGAGGACAACCAAACCCCACGTACTTTGGACCTGATTATATTCCTTTCTTCGGGGGCCAATTGAGGGGGCCGGTGCACTTTCGGACCGTTCCATACGCGCACTATGAGCTGGTGGTAATTGACGTGGCTGACCCCAATGCTTACACAAATCCCCTTTGGGGAGGCCATGTAGATTCCAGTTGGGACAAGCTTCACGTCAGCCTGAACTTCTACAGGCTTCAAAACGATACAGCCGGTTTCGCCGCATTTCCCTCCATTGCCGCTCCCCTCACCAACCCGTGGACTGTCGTAAACTACGGAGGCGGGGCCGGATCCGGTGACGATGTGGGTCCACAGGACATGAATGCCTGGGGCCTCGCCGCATCCTATGATGTCTCACCTTCCACAGTAGTGCGCCTGGAATACGCCTCAACCCAGTATGACCCGGATCGAACGGGAACCGTTGACCGCGTCTCAGGGGTCGGAACCCGCACGGGGAACCTCTTTGCAGGGAAAGTTTCCTCAAAGGTCTGGGGAGGCGACCTCGGCCTTCAATACATCTCCGTGGAGCCGGAATATGATCCGTTCCTCCTCCAGTATCCGCTGGTTTTCACCGTGAACCCGGGCGCCGTGATCACCTTCATCCAGCAGGTCCAGGGAAGTCGGAACTGGGCTGTCTGGAATACTCTTTCCAACTACTACTTCATGCATGACACGGTGAACTACCCCCATAACCGTCAGGGTCCAAAGATCAATTACGGGCACCGCTACAAATGGGGAGGTTTCTCCGTGAACGGCTCATTCCTGCAGCAGAAATTCGCCAACAGCGCCCTGAACACGGCCGCCCATCCGGTATATGTGGAGGCGGTTTTTCCTGTGACTACTCCCGCGAGTACGATAGGGACAGTGAACAGTTGGGGAGGCGCTCTGGACTATCAGTTCCAGAACAAGCTTCTGGCCAAACTCAATGCGGGTGTGAGCACCTTAGAGCGGGCTGAGGACACGGCATTGGCCGGGGCCGACAACTGGAGCGCCCAGTTCTCAAGCATCACCCTGGGTTTGGAGTATCCGATTACGAACTCTTTGAGCATTCAGGGAGATCACGTAATTGCCGCACTCCGAGGCACCCAGAACGGCTTTACAGGGATAGACGTGGTTCAGAACCGATCCACCGTGGGCCTGGGTTACCAGATCGCCCCTCAGACGGCGGTCTCAGTGGGCTACCGATGGTTCAATACCAGGGAAACAACGTCACCTGCGGCAAATACCGTTTTCGGAAACTGGGACGGCACTCAACTATATTCCCGGCTTCTGATTGACTTCTAGAAAATATTAGCCCCAGAGACATAGAGGCACGGAGGGTTAGCCAAGGAGCACCCCCGTGCCTTTTTTTATGTGTCATCTCCTCCCTCTTGAGGGGGATACTCCGGACGCGACGGAGCGCGTCCCTCCATCCCGTCTGGGACTAGTGGGCTGTCAACCTTTATTTTAGGGGTTATGTCATTCCCACGAAAGTGGGAATCCAGAATCTTATAGTGTTGCGCGTTGCAAATTGCAGTAATGCCAGCGCGGAGGGGTGACGCCGGAGGCTTGGAGC
>JACPDT010000345.1 GCA_016183865.1 Armatimonadota bacterium
CCTGAAGGAAGATTCCTCTGAAGTAATGCGAAGTCCCCCCTCGCCTGGAACGTGTCGTTTTCGGCATCCGCCAGCCGCAAGAACTGAGTCACCGCCTCTGTCCTTTTCTGGCCGGGTTTGAGGGTTCCGTCAATAATCGCATAGTCTTCCTGTGCTTTGGTTGTTTGGCTGCTTCCTTCGAGTTCCAAGAGACGAACGAATTGTTCGGCAGCCTCTCGCATGGTTTCTCCCCCGTGCCCCACGGACTTTGCGACAAGGGAGAAATCGGCGCCGGCGCCCTGGGCATCCCCTTCTTCCGCATCCAGAAGCAGGTTCATGGCGTCTTCCTTTTCCAGTAAGGTCTTTCCCTTTGATGGTGGGACCGCAGGAGATTCCGGCTGAGGAGACAAAGCCGTTTTCTTCGAAATTCCGGCTTCTTCAAGATGGGTTTCCATCTCTTTCAGTTGCTTTCTGAGCTCCCTGTTATTCCTGATCTCACCGATGGCGACTCCAGCCAGACCTCCCGTGAGCCCGCTAACGACGCCTGCCACCGCAGGATGATTTGCGGCAAAATCCCTCAGATCGGCCAGGAAGCCGCGAGATTTTCCGGCAGGAGTTCTCGCGGTCTTTTCGATGAGGGCCTTGAGCTCGGAGACCTGCGCTTTCAGCTCTTCAACAGACGCGGGTTGAACGGAATCTTTCCCTGAAACCATGACCTGGGCCGGAGCTTCGAGCTTCTTTGCCTCAAGTACGCTGCTCTGACCGGCAAAGGGGACGGCAGCCTGGGTGATATTCATATTTGCACTAACTTCAGCCATTTCGGTCCTCCTTGCAGGGCGATACATCCATGATAGGCCCGTGACATCACAAGACCATCCTCTCTTCATCACTGAGAAATAAAAAGGAGGCGCTATTTCCGGCATTTCGGGGGAAAATATGAACACTTTGTAAAATAAGAAACCTGTGAAAATATTGCATGTCGCCGACATACACCTGGGAAGGGAGCGCCTTTCAGGGAAGCTTCCGGACAGCGATTTTGCCGAAGCCCTTGGTCACATAGTGAATATCGCCATTAGCGAGAATGTGGATGTCTTTCTGATCGCAGGCGATCTCTTTGACTCCCCCCAGATCCATCCGCCTGCCCTCAAACAGGCGATCACGTGCCTTTCCCCTCTCAAGGGAGAAGGCATTCCGGTTCTGGCGATCGAAGGGAATCATGACAGGGTGTCCCTCCAGTCCGCCTCACCGACATGGATGCGGTACTTGTCGGACGAAGGCTATCTCCACTTGCTCACAACCCCTTTCGCCCCGGATGGCCCGGTTCTCTTGCCCTGGGATACCGGAAGACGGCAAGGATCCTGGATCGAGATCAACGGGATCCGTTTCATAGGCGCAGGCTATCTGGGCGCAGGAACTCCGAAACGGGTCCGTGCCATCCTGGAAGGAATCGAGTCTGGCGGGCCCACTGTGCTTGTTCTTCACGCCGGGCCCGACTATTTTGTCGGAGAAGGCGGGGGCTTCAGCAAGGAAGATCTTTCTTTCATCAAGGACAAGGTTTCCTACCTCGCCCTGGGCCACATCCACAAGCCCATGATTCACGAGAACTGGGCCTGCAACCCGGGGTCGCCGGAGAACTGCCGTCTCCAGGAAGACGGCAAGAGCTACGCACTTCACAACCGAGGGTATGCTCTTGTCGTGATCTGCGAGACTGCCCGCCGCCCCCCCGAATCCATGGAGATCAGGTCCAACCCCAGACGTCCGGTGATCATTGAGACCCTGGACTGCTCCCCTTTCGGCAACAAACTCAAAGGCGGCCTCGAAGCCTTGAGAGATTCCGCTGTGAGAGCGCTTCGGCAAAGAGGGACCACTCCCGATTCCGCGGTCCTTCTCTGCCTTTCGGGAACCTTGAACATCGGGAGAATCGGCCTTGATCCCGACATGCTGGCTTCTGAGCTTGAAGAAAAGCTGGGAGTCAAAGCTGTGGAGGTTTCAACAGAAAAGCTCCAACTCTTCCAGGGTCGCAACTCTTCGGCCCTGTCGGGGCCGGAACTTGTGACAAGGGAGGAGCTGGAGCGTTCCGCCATTCTTGAGATCTTGTCCGAAGACCCCATAGGCGGGCTGGAAGAAAAAGCCGAAGAATTGGCGTCCCTGTTCATGGAGCTGAAGGAGCACGTGAGAGACGAGAAACCTCCCGAAGAAACGGCAGACGTCCTTGCCGGGCATCATCTCACAGCCGAGCTCTTTAATCTGCGGAAAGGCGCCCTATGATCATTCGATCCGTGAAATTGAGAAACATCAAATCCTTCGGCCCAGGGAAGGAGGGCAGAGGAACGGTTATCAACCTGGAGGCTGGAATCAATCGCATCGCAGGTCTGAATGGCTCAGGAAAAAGTACGATCATCGAGGCGATAGGGTACGCGGTTTTCGACGGGTCCCCTGATCGCAACGAAGAATCTTATCTCATCAGGACCGGAGAAAAGGAGGGGGAGATCAGGGTCTCCGTGGAGGCAGATGGGGAATCCTACCATGTCGAGCGCGGAGTGGGAAGCGCGAGCAGGAAAAGATGGAAGGTTATTCGGGAATCGGACGGCTTCCTGGAAGCGGAAGGGGACAAGGAAGTCCCTGCGTTCCTGTGCAGACTCCTGGGCGCGAAAAGCGAGAGCCGCCTTTCCGAGACCTACTCGAAGCTGGTGGGAGTGCAGCAGGGAAGGATCACCCTTCCCTTTGAGCTCAGGGGCAAGCAGGCCAAAGACTACTTCGATCCCCTCCTCGATGTGGAGATTTTTCGAAAATGCTTCGACGGGCTGAAGCCGGCCCTTGATCGCCTGAAGGATCTCCGTGAAAGGGAGCATCTCGAGGCCGAGAAGTGCAAAGTCCTGGTGGAGAACATGGAAGACAGCCCCCAGAAAATGGGGGAAGCCTCCCGGGCGGTGGAGGAGGCTCGGTCCTCTGTTGAGCAGCTTGAGGGAAAGGCGAAAAACCAGGCACAGGTGGTTGCAAAACACGAGGAGCTGCGGAAAACTCTCTCCGAGGCCGGGACCGAGGCAGCAAAGGTGGAAGGTCGCGAGAAACAATGTCTGGAGAAACACTCGGCCTCCGCAGCCCGCTTTCAGGAATCTGAATCTGCCGCAAAGATCCTCCTGCAGACCGCCCAACACTTCAAAGACTATCGGAAAGCGGAGTCGGAGCTCCGGGAGCTGGAGAAGAAGCGCACTGAACGGGACAACCTGCAGAAAAAAATCCACGCCCTCCAGAGAGAAGAAAGCGACCTGTTGGGCAAGAGCGAGGGGAGCCGGAAACAGGCAGTCATCCTGAAGGGGCAGGCTGGGGAGAAGAAATCCGAACATAAGGAACGATTCGAAAAGCTGACCCGGATCGCTGCCCTCCACAGGGAAACGCTGGAATCTTCCCGCCTGACCATTGAGAAAGCCTCCCGTTTTCAGGAGCTCCTTTCCGTGACACAACAATGGCGGGCGAATCTGACTGAGAAATCCAAGAGTGCTGAACGCCTTTACGGCCAGATCGAAGCTGAAACCGAGTCCCTCAAGAATATGGATCGCGGGAGGCTCGAAAAAGCGCAGCAAGCCGTAGAGGAGGCTACCGGAAAAAGGGAGGAAAAGCTCAGAGAGCTGGAAGGGGCAAGGCAAAAGCACAAAGCTCTGGATGATCAGCTCCGGGAATTGGGAAGTGGAATCTGTCCTTTCCTCAAAGAGAAGTGCCGACAATTTGATCCGCAAAAAGTGGCCCTTGACCTGGCAGACCTGAAAAACCGGACTGACTTGCTCGGCTCTGAGTTGGCCCAGAGGGATCGAGTCCTTTCGGAGTGCAGGGCAGAGCTTGTGAAGGCCCAGAGGGATGACAAAGAGTACGAGAGCCGTCTCGCCGCTCTGCGGCGCATGACTTTCGATTTCCTGGATCGGATTTTCGAGGCCGATCAAGAGGCGTCCCGTTCGCAATGCGAGGAGCTGAACAGGGAAGCCTCTGTGGTGGATATCGCCCTTCCCCTTCTCGCTCCGGTAGACGGAGAAAGAATCATTCAAGGAGAGGACGATCTGCCTGAGCTGACCCTTTTGAAAACATGCCGCAATGAGCTTTCAAGCCTACTCTCAGCCGTGAGTCGCGTGGCTTCCGATGCGGAGAGCAGGGTGAAGGATGCCGTGAAAGAGGCGGACCGAATCAAAGACTCCCTGGCCCGGGAGGGCCAGCGCCTGGATGAGGAGAGGAAGTTCCTCGCAAGGCTTGAGAAAGAAGCCGCGAGCCTTCTGGGGACGGCGCTCAAGACCGACCTGGAAGCCGGAGAGTTCGCTTCACTTGCAGAAAAGAAAACAGAAAGCGCCGCCGCCCTCGGAAAGAGCCTGGACTCCCTCGGCGACGTGGACTCTCAAATCGAGCAATGGACCAGCCTGAAAAACGAGAACAAAAAAGGCTATGAGGCATATCTTGCCGCCAGACCCCTGGCTGAGAAGCTGGAGGAAAGGACCATCGCGAGAGATACGGCTGCCGGAGAGCTTGAAAAGGCGTCAAAGGACCTCCAGGGCGCCCGGGCGCGCCTTGAGGAGGCATCCCGAAACTTCAATGAAAAGGACCTCCAGGAAGCACGGGCAAGGATGGATGAATTGAATTCCCGTCTCGGCGGGGAAAGGGAGAGACTGAAATCGGCGGAGGGAGAGTTGGAAACTCAAAAGGACAGGGTCAGGCAATGGACCGAGGCAAAGAAAAAGCATGGCGCCAGAGTGAATGAGCGCATCCGCCTCGAAAGCGCCACGGAGATCATCGCCAAGGCCAGGGAAATCCTCAAGAAAACTGCCCCTTCTGTTGCGGAGCATCTCTGCTTCCGAATCGCAAGTCAGGCGCAAACGATTTTCAATGCCTTGAATCACGAGCCGGCCCAACTCACCTGGGATTCGGATCCCTATTCACTAAGAATCGCCACTGGAGGAGGGGAAAGACGCTTCGCCATGCTGTCTGGAGGAGAGCAGACCAAGGTGGCCCTCTCCATGACCCTTGCCATGGTAAAGATGTGGAGCAACTGCGGACTGTGCATCTTCGATGAGCCCACATACGGGGTAGATCGGGAGAGCAGAATATCCCTGGCTGACGCCATTGTCCAGGCCCAGGAGGAATGCAGGTTTGATCAGTTGCTTCTGGTCTCCCATGACAGCGCCTTCGATGACAAGATCGAGCATACAGTAATGCTGGCGAGAACCCCCCTGACCGGAAGCAGTGTCATGTGACGGGTGGGCTCGAGCGTCGAACGTCCTGGCGCGTCGCATCCATCGGCAGGGTCGAGGACTGGCGCGGTATTGGTTGAAGTAGAGGCCCTTCCCTGGACAAGGTTCTGTTGTCCCTGCCGTCATAGGTATCTATGGCCTCATCCGACTTCTCGCGCGGCGTCTCTACTGCTTTGCTCACCTTTCTCAGGCGGTTACTCCGCTTCAGCACTCCCGGTCACCCGAGGCACTGGGAGCCTGCTGCACGGCTTTCCGGCAATTACCGTGACCAGACTTTCACTGGTAAGCAAACGATGACTTTGCAAGGCACACCCGAATCCCCCAGTTCCTATGTGGCAGACCAGGACGCTTCCTGGGATATCTGGTGCGCTGGGACCCTCAGCGTTTTCCTGCCGCCTCGTTCTGAGCTTTCTTCAAGGCGCCCCTGTTCATGCCGTGAAATAGGAACTTTTCGTTCCCCGGAAAAAAGATTGACAATCATGGCGCCATGCCATATGATGTATATCAGGTGATCAGAAGTCATGAGAAGAACCCAACTTTACCTGAAGGAAGCCACTTATCAATATCTGAAAAGTCTGGCCCGAAGTCGTAGAAAAAGTATGGGGGATCAGCACGTAACCGTCACTGTCAGAGTACCGACCCGCCTGCCCGATAAGCAGCGAAAGATCCTCCAGGAATTCGTGCTCGCAGGAGGAGACCAGATTGATCCCCGAGAGAAAGGGAGTTTCGACAAGCTTCGGGACGCCTGTGGTGGATAGTTTCCTCTACCGTTTTCCGCCATCTTCTTTGTATGAAGAAGCGCGGTACCCTGTCTTATTAATGGCATCCACGAGTTGCTTAGCATCGAGCTTCTCCGTGCCTTGAACCACAGCTTTTTTCTCGAGAGAGCTCACCTTCAGAGCTTTCACTCCGGGCACTTTCTGGATGGCTTTCGTCACAATGATCTCACAGCACGGCGCCTTCATTCCCTCAACCTGCACAATTATGACTCTGTCTGCCGTGTCGGCAGAGACCTGTGCGTTTCTGGGGCCGGCGCTCATGTAAGGCAGGAAGAGCAATGACAGGACGAGGGCTGAAGTGATCCAGAGAGAGATCTTTTGCGCTCTTATTTTGCGTGGATCGGGAGCACAGCACCCGGGTGCTTTCCGATATACCTTGATGAAGGAGAACGCCAGCAGAGTCACCGCCAGCAGCAGGAAGAGCGGGCGAAACCGCTCCAGGGCGGACACAGTCCCTGCACCTGTCATGCCCACAGAGGCGAGCAGCAATGGAACGATGCAGCACAAGGAAGCAAGAACTGCCGAAAGTACGGCGCCGATCGCCGCCAAAATCCCTTTCATCCGACTCCCTCCCCGTTATTTTCTATGCTTCTTTGACTCCTCTGAAAGTGGCGCCCCATACCAGGTTGGACAGGCGCTCTTTGCCGATGAGGGAAACTATCCTGTCAAGGAGCCCTCCTTTGAATACAGGATACTCAGCCAGAACGTCGTACCCCAGAGGCGTGCGGCATACAATCGCCACATCTACGAACCCGCATGCCTTCATTTCGTTGATCCACCCTTCCTCCGGAAGGGCGCCGGCGATTCAGCCGCTCCACGCCGCAGGATCTTCCCGTATCTCCTTCGGCAGGTCCTCCGCCACCACCATATCTGAGAAGACCAGCCGTCCTCCCGGACGAAGAAGGCGCATCGCTTCTGAGAACACCTTTTTCTTCTCAGGACACAGATTGATAACTCCGTTAGAGATTACTGCATCAACGTGCTCTCCCGGCAGGGGGACTGCCTCGATTTGTCCGGAGAGGAACTCGATGTTCTGCAGGTTCAGGACCCGTGCATTGGTTTCCGCCCTTTCGAGCATAGCCGGCGTCATGTCGAGCCCGAAGACTCTTCCCCCTTGTCCCACTACCCGCGCGGCAAGGAGTGAATCAATTCCCGCTCCGCACCCGAGATCCAGCACCCGCTCCCCTGCACATAGCGACGCCCATCTGGTGGGATTGCCGAGGCCCAGTGCCAGGCAAAGGGCGTCTCCCGGGAGCCACCGCAATTCTTCTTGTCCGTAAAGATGTGCAGCCACTCCGGTTCCGTGGGCCTCTCCCGCAACCTGGTCATAAACCTCCCGCACGTTTTCTTGGACGCTCCGACTGTCGCTCATGCCCTTCCCCTCCCAGCAGCTCTTCGCACACTCGAACGATCTCACGGATCGTTCTGTCCTGGAGTCAGTAATATGTAAAAAGCCCTCGTCTTTCTGCCAGAGCCAGGCCTTTGTCTTTGAGAAGCCGAAGATGATGCGATACCAGCGGCTGTGAAAGCCCTGTTTGACTCGCAATAGCCGTCACTGACTGGCAGTGAAGAGTGAGTCTTTCGATAATTCGAAGCCGGGTCGTGTCTGAGAGTATTTTGAAAAGTTCAGCCATTTCTTCCAGTTCGAGTTCTCTCACTTTGCCCTCCATAAATAGCTGTACATATAAATACTAACTTATATAGCCTGGAAAGTCAAGTCTTTTGTCCTCTCAAGTTGTAATACGGCTTGTTGATGCTGCCTTTTGAGGCTACTCATGGAGACGACAATATGCGATATTACCTGTGCCAAAGAACATATCGCTGTCGGTGTCCTGAGAAACGGTGATCTTATCTGTTAGCCCTCAATAACGATCCTGCACGCCTGCTGGACTACCCGGTCTTTTACGGTGGGAATTCCAAGAGGTCTCTGGCGTCCATCCGGTTTTGGGATGAAGACCCGGAGCACGGGTTGGGGGCGATATTGTCCTCCTTTCAACTCTTCTCCAATAGTCTGGA
>JACPDT010000058.1:0-6746 GCA_016183865.1 Armatimonadota bacterium
CCGACAGCGGCGAAGGAAAGCGCCAATCCCCACGGGATGGCCGACTACAAGAAGGCGATTGATGCCGTACAGGCGGAGCAATATGAAGAAGCCCAGGCTCTCCTGGAAAAGGCGGTATCTCAGAATTCCGAATTCACGGAAGCCTGGTATAACCTTGGGGCGACTCGGGGAGTTCTGGCGGTAATCGCCGCCCACGAGAATAACGACTCAGCCGCGCTCCACTATTTCAGGGAAGCCGTGGCGGCAAAACGCAGAGCCAAAGACCTCATGGATCAGGGGAAATTCGTTTTCTACAACAAGTCCCAGCAGGATGAAGTACGAAGCGACGTGGAACACGCCCTGGAAGACGCAGATGAGGTCATGGGCGATGAGAGGTCCCTCTTGATCGCGCTCAGGATTACCCCTATCCCGCGCCATTGAGGAGGAGGATGCCTGTTGAGTTTTTCGGATCTCGTTTCAGAGAGGTGTTCCATTCGGGCTTTCAAGAGCCGGGCCCTCGACAAGTCCGCGATTTCTCAAATTCTTCAAGTGACGGCAAAGGCGCCTTCTGCCGGAAACCTCCAGGCCTATGAAGTGGTCCTGATCCAGGACAGCCGCAGACGCCAGGTCCTGGCCGACGCCGCCTGGGGTCAGGATTTCATAGCAAAGGCGCCTGTTGTTCTTGTTTTCTTCGCCGATCCAAAACTTTCAGCGAGTCGTTACGGAAATCGCGGAATCGAGCTCTACTGCCTCCAGGACGCCACCGTAGCAGCCGCCTACACCCAATTGGCCGTCACCGACTTGGGATTGGGCTCTGTCTGGGTCGGGGCATTTCAGGACGAAGCCGTGCGAGAAGCGGTGGATGCCCCCAAAGACCTTGTCCCTGTTTGCATCCTTCCGATAGGTTATCCGGACGAATCCCCCAGGCCCACCCCACGACGGTCGCTTCGGGATCTGGTCAAAGAAGAAAAGTTTGATGGGTGATGAAAATCCATCGGATTGCGTTTGTTCACGACAGGTGCTCCAGATCTTCCAAATCTTTGTGCCTGCCGGCGGCCCGCTTGTTCAGCTTGAGGTCAGCCAATGAGATAAAATTCACCGGTAGTTCATCAATCTTCACGGTTTCCCTGCGCGAGTAACACTCATCAAAATTAATGCCGGAGGCACCGGTTATTATTTCCAGGCGAACCGGTGGAACCCCGATCCGGATGATCTTGTCCTTTTCAAGGAATAGCTTACCGGTAGTTTCCTGTTCCGGCATTCCAAATTCCCGGAGCGCACGCGCCGTGTTCTCGGCATTGTCCTCGCTGACCGCGATCCAGATGTCCAGGTCGCCGGTGGCACGGGGATAACCATGATATCCCACGGCATATCCGCGATTGCATTCAACGGCGTTCAAGCGATCGGCTTTGCTTCGTGACAGCCAATAGTGCTTTTCTTCGCTGTCATCCCCCAGGTTTCCAACGACTATTACCTTCTTGTCCAGGCGAGGAAGCTCGTTTTCCATTCACATCAATCCTTCTCCGCTTCTTCCCTTCGAGATTAGAGAAGCAAGTACCTTTCGGGCTCTTTTTCATCCTGCCACAAAAATGTCACAGCCAGGAGAGAATAGATGCTCACGGAGTACGGGAAACTCCTGACCTGTATCCGGCACGTGCTGCAAGAAAGAGGGCCTTTCCGTGAAATGGATGGGGTTTTATTTCGAAGTTGGGCTGAGTCCGGAGCATGTTTCGCTGAAGTGCGTTCCCTTGTCAACGCTTCACTTGCGCCTTCACGAGCGCCGGCGCATGACTCTTTCATTCACCCTCGGCGGTTTATCCCGGCGCAATCAATCTTTTGTCAGGTGGGAGCACGGCGATACATTGCGTTTGCCTTTGCATACTTGCCGAAGTTGCGTCGGACAAACACGAATCGAGGATGAGAATATCGAGTTTGCGGCCGGTAGCCGCAACGGATGAGTCCAGTGCTTGTTGTACTTCCGGAGGCGACAGGGCGGACGAGACGTTTTCGATATTGGGCGCTTCCGTCGAGCCGTGACCGAATCCGTGGTCCTGCAAGATTGCGGGCCACGGCCCACAGGACTCGTACAGGACATTCCGATAGGCGCGTTCGGCTTCCGGTGTTTTCTTGCTCTCGGGCAAGGACTTCCACCATTCCCTCAGCGTTTTCGGTCCTGCATCTGAAGTTGCCCATCCCGCCAGGCCGGAAAGGACATCCTGATCAATGCTCACCGACGAGGGCTCCGGGCCTGCGCCCCGTGTGTCTTCTACGAGCGGGGTCACGGGCTCAGGGGCCACGTAAACTTGAGTTGCCCAGGGCTTACCGCTTTTTTCGCTGGGGACGGGACTACTACCTGTCCAGGACGGCATTATCGAGCTCATGACTCCGCCTCCACCGCAATAATGTTATCTTTCCAGATTTCATTATATTTGAGGCGACTCACAATTGTTTCAAAGAACTCTCAAACCACTGTCTTTCTTGTATTTGATTTGTAAAGGAAAGGTAAATTTTCTGGAGGTTTTCTATTCGCCGCAAATCCTGCAGGTTCAGAACCGGGCACCGCTTCAAATCACGGCTCCCCTGCGCAGATGAAGGGAGCCCAGAAGAAGGGGTGGGCGGCTCCGTGTTTCTCCCGCCGCGCTTTCATCATCGCAAGAGACGCTTCTCGCAGGGCGGCGGCTTTTCCCTCTCCCTTTTCGATCCGCTCATAGAAGTTGGCCATCAGCTCCTGGGTCTCCTTGCCGGGGACGCTCCACAGGCTCATGACCACAGTTTTCGCTCCCGCCAGTTGGAACGCCCGCCGGAGCCCGAAGACCCCCTCCCCGCGATGGATCCTGCCCAGGCCCGTTTCGCAAGCGGAGAGCACCACCAGGTCTGTGCCCCGCAACGGGATCCCGGAGATCTCCAGGGCTGTCAGGATCCCATCCTCGCATCCCTCCGGGAGATTTTCTTTGCCCAGTCTGTTCGCCCCAGCCAGCACAAGCCCGGAGCGAAGAAGGGGATTCTCAATCTTGATAGGGCGGGAAGCGGTCGGAAAGGAGCGGGCCGTCCGGATCCCCGATTCCAGAAACGACGACTTGTCCTGGTCTTCCACGAAGAAACCGTGGGTGGCGAGATGAAGTCTTCGGGGAGAACGAAGTTTTTTCAGCACCTCCTCCAGGGCCGAGCGGCCCAAGTACTCCCTTGTTTTCTCCCCTCTCAGGGTCTTCTTTATGCTCTCCGCTTCAAGGCGTGTCCCGGGGAGGGGGGGCCATCTGGAGACCGTCAGGTCCCTGGATCGGGACGCTCCCTGCATCAGCACCCGGGTTTCGGTACCAGGGAGAGCTTTTTGCCGGGCCAGCCGGTCCGGTGCCGGCATGTCAAGATCAGGGTTAGCCAGGATGACCGTCTCGCCGCTGTTTTCCTCCTGCCCTTCGAAGCGCAGGAGGTCCCTTCCGCAGGAGAGGTAATGCAGCCGGCAGTTTTCCGCAAGGTACCGCCCCGTTTCATCCTGCAAGGCCCCGAAGGGGATCAGGTTCAGGTCCGCATCGGGCGAAAGAAACAGGGTCGTTCTCTCCCCGAGGGCTTGCTTGATGGGAGAGACGACGAGATCATACAGGCGCCGTCCTCTCTCGGCCAGGTGTTTCTCCGCAGCGGCTTCGTCCACGATGCCGCTCTTAAAGAGCCTCAGTGCCCGTGCCACTTCCAGGCGGAATTCCTTCACCGATTCGTTGACGGTCGAAGCCTCTCCCAGGTCCAGGAGGGCGGGGCGGATGGCTGCTTCCGGAGGTCCGCCCGGTCCCCGGACGGAGGGGAGCACGAAAGCGAAGTACCGACTGTCGCCCCAGCGTTCCTTCTTCCCTGTCGCTTTGAAATAGTACACGGGGATCGAGACGTATTCCACCAGGGCGCTTCTTTCCCAAGAGAGGGCTTCGAGCACGATTTCCTTCCGCCTGAGAACCGCATCCAGGCCCGCGGAAAGTGCGTCGGGATTCTTTCTGAACCCCGAGTGATCAGACTCAAAAATCTGTCGTAGTTCCCTTGCACTGTTGCCAGGAACGCAAATTTCTCCCGCTCCGTGGCGATGGTGAAGACATTCCGGATGGTGAGATCGTTTATGGAGAGGGCCTTTTGCAAAAACGAAAACGCATCTGCAGGGTGTCCGGTGGCTGCGAGAAGCCCTGCCAGACTGTTCAGGCTCAAAGCGGTATCGGGATGCTCCGGGCCGACCCCTCCTTCAAGCGATGAGATGATGCGTATGACAGAATTTGGAAATACTGCGGGCAGCGGTTTGGAAGGAGTATTCGCACATGGTTTCAGTGGGGAAGGGGGCAGCATTCATTGATGGACTCCTTTTGGGTGGAGTTCAGACGCACGGCAGAGCAAATTCTCTGGACCCCTTGCTTCAATGTTTCGTCCAAATTCCGTGCGATGCGTGGGGTCTTTTTTTACAAAACTTGACACAAAACTATGGCTCAGGTTATGCTGATAGGAGAATCGCAGGGTAGGCTGCGGCAGTAATGCTCGATGCAATTGAAAGGGGGAAAGATCAATGAGATGCAAGTACTGGGTGAGGGTCTGGACAAGATCAGGAATGTGGTAACACAAACCCACGGTGGGACCAGGATGCACAGAATCTTTATCTCTTCACGTCGGTCAAAATTCTTCCAGACACAGGGTTGGCTGATAACCCTCCTATTGAGAAGCTCTCCTGCCGCATGGTATGCTCAGAGGACGACGTGTCGATCCGTTGGAATCTCAATGTGACGGACAATGCTGATGAGCTCACCGCAATAATGTTTGAGATTTTTCGCCAGGAGGTTGAAAGAGATATTAAAACTTCGGGACCGCAGGCGTTTAAGGCTAACGGTTTGAAGATGTACCACTGTGATAGAAAACGCTATCCCTGCGCAGGTGGTCAACTCCCCTTTGATTCGAAAAGAGTAATTTCAAAGGGTGAATACTACGGCCCTTACTACGCGGATTACGAACCCGTTTAGGAATCCGTCAGTCGTAACCACTGCGTGGGTGGATCTCTGACCGAAACAATATCAGGCATGGGAGGATGATACGTGAACGGATGTCAATGTACAAAATGCGTGGGCAATTGTCCGAATGAGCCGGCGCCCGAAGAATGGTTTCAACAACGTACAGCAGTAGACAGGGATCTGGACCTGCTCATGGGTTGGTGCGTGTCCTGCATCAGGGATCAGCACAGAGGAACAGATAACGGAGGGGTGAAGCCGTGACCAAGAACTATGGTGATTGTTTTTACTGCGGAGGAACGACGGAGGAACAAGCGATACCGCGTGAGGTGAGGTGGAAAGGCGAATTGTTCATCTTTGAAAATGTTCCTATGGGTGTTTGCACTCAATGTGGAGAAAAAGTCCTTAAACCGGAAGTTGCAAAAGCCATTGATCGAATTCTTCAGGAGAAAAAAAAGCCTACAAGAACTATTCAAGTTCCGGTCTATCACTACGAATCCGATGTTGCCTGACAATTCACCTGGCGTGCTCTTTAGGAAAAACCTGACAGGACTTGAGACCACAAGCGTTTGTAACAACCGCAAAGGATATGGCTTCAGGCTTTTGTCGAATCTTTAACCATAGAACACGTGGGATTCCCTCATCGTACCAAGTATGAGCTTGGGGATCTGCTGGTTGTACGTCTCTGGGATCCATCCGAATTGTAAATGTTTCTTTCTTCCTTACTTGCAAACTCGACATCAGCCGTCAGATTATCCCAAGGCTTACCTCTTGTGGTATAAGTGACAGCAGCGATATGTTCGATGATTTCGTTGGACGAGGGCTCGGGAGGTCGAATTGGATCCTGTTTGCCACTTGATTGTCACGGAGCACTAATGTTATGATGAACTCGTGAGACTTAAGCACCATGGCCTTCAGGAGGTTTCGACGCATGGATTTCGCAAAGATTACTGCGGCAGGGAGATACATTTTAGATGTAGTGGCCGGAAAGAATGAAATTACGCCCCATTCTAATATCGAGAACGAATTGACCACCGACATCTTCACCTCTTCTATCGGCGGCCTCCAAAGGGCTACCGAAAAAGCGTATGAGAATAATATCCTGTCACTGGATGAATATGAGAAACTGCAAACCGAGATTATCGTGAACTCACGAATTCCTCTTGAAGAAAAAGTGGAGGCCGTCCGCCGCGTATGCATTTCTTCTGAAGAGAAGAAGAAATTGCAAATCGGCATAATCTTAACCTCCGAATGCCCTGCTGAAACGAAGCTGAGATCAGCAGAAAGTCTGCATCATCAGGAAACCATATCTTCGAAAGAATATGCAAAGCTCAAGTCTGATATCGTTGAAAACTCGTGGGAGAGAAGAACGAAACTTCTCGCTGCTATGGAAGAACGGGAAGAAAGCACTCTCGGTGAATATAAAGACAAGCCATGGGCCAGGTCGGCATATACTGCCAGGACGTTGAGTTTGGTACTCGATGAGAACTACCTGTGGGGTGACGCCCGGAATGCGGTGAAGGAGATGAGTAACCCGGGGAAGGCCGATTTTGATGCCCTCCTGGCGGCAACCGACAAAGCGTACGAGAGTGGCGTCATTTCTCGGGGAGAGCACAAGAATCTGCAGAAGGGCTTGATCATGAACTCAAGGGTTTCTCTTGAGGAAAAAATAGCCGCCGCGCAGCATTTGTACGAAAGAGGAACCCTCGAAAAAAGCGAATACGGTCCACTGAGGATCGGCATTATCGAGAACTCGACCTCTACTACGTCTGAAATGCTGCTTGCTTTCGATATTTACCTGTG
>JACPDT010000058.1:6770-36073 GCA_016183865.1 Armatimonadota bacterium
TCCCGTAGTGGACATCAGCTTCCCTGAACCTGATCATTCTTCTCCTCGCCTACCCCACGACGGTCGCTTCGGGATCTGGTCAAAGAGGAAAAGTTCCGAGAATAGCAAAGTCCCTCATCTCGTCGGGGCATAATACGGGTTACGCCCTGCGGCGTGATCGGTCGTGTCCAGAATCTCCCCTACCTCGGGAATCGCATCCCTGCTGGCTCGTTCGATCCCTTGTTTCAAGGTCATGTGGGCCATTCCGCATCCCTGGCATCCTCCTCGGAGCTCGATGTATACGCTATTCTTCTTTACATCGAGAAGCTCCACGTGACCTCCGTGGGACGCCACAGCCGGGTTGATCCGCTCTTCCAGGATGGACTGAACTCTTTTCCAGAGGTCCTTCTCGGAAGGCAGGTATTCGGGGATTTTCTCGGAAACAGCGGGTAGACCGGAGAGCAGGTGCTCCCGAAGGGCTGCTCCTATTTCCCTGCCCAGAGGTACCCAGTCCGGATCCTGACTGTCCCTGCCGATGGTGATCTGGTTATCGGCGATCAGTACGGCGGCCACACCCTTTATTCCGAAGAGTCTCTCCGCCAGTGGAGACCCCCCTGCCTTTTCACGACTGCTGAAATATATAGAACGACCCTGATAAACAGGCCGGCTCACAGTGAACCTGCATGTCTGAAAATCCAGTGGTTCGGCTTGAATTTGTACAGTCTTATCCATTTTTTTCCCTCCATATCCTTTTTCCAGTATGTAATTACCGGGAAGAGGCGAAAATCCTTTGCTTTAGGCGGCCTGTCAGAGTGCCCCTGTTCAGGAAGGGATCACATCTCGGATCTTGAAGAGCATAGAGATGAATGGTTTGCGCTTCATCTTCCGCGCCCTGCAATACAGGAATTATCGTCTTTTCTTCGGCGGTCAGAGCATTTCTCTCATAGGCACATGGATGCAACGAGTGGCTGCGGCCTGGCTCATGTACAGGCTTACGAATTCCCCTTTCATGCTGGGCCTCGTAGGATTTTCGGACCAGATTCCGGCATTTTTTCTGGCGCCGGTGGGGGGGGTCGTGGCTGACCGGTGGAATCGCCACCGCATCCTGATTCTGACTCAGTTTCTGGCCATGGTGCAGGCCCTGGTTCTGGCTGCTTTGACCATTTCCAACAAGATACGTATTCCTGGGTTTCATCAATGCCTTCGACATGACCGCCCGCCAGTCGTTTGTGGTGGAAATGGTTGAGAACAGGGAGGATCTCGGCAATGCCATAGCGCTCAATTCGTCCATGTTCAACAGCGCGCGGCTCATTGGACCTTCCGTAGCAGGGTTGCTTATCGCCAACGGCGGGGAATGGGTCTGCTTCCTGCTCAATGGAATCAGCTATCCCGCCGTCATTGTCGCCTTGCTGGCAATGAGAACAGCCCCCAGAAAAATTTCCGGTAAGACTCCCGCCATTCTGCGGGAACTAAGGGATGGTTTCTCTTATGCCTATCACTCGCCTACCATCCGATCCCTTCTGGTTCTGCTGGCCACAGTGAGTTTGACAGGCGTATCCTATGCGGTACTCTTGCCGGTTTTTGCCAGGGAGGTTCTCCACGGCGCGTCCCACACATACGGGTTTCTCGTGGGCGCCTCCGGTCTGGGTGCTTTGACAGGGGCATATTACCTTGCTTCCAGGAGCGGTGTACTCATTAGCTCTCATGCTTCTCACAGGATTCGGAATGATCGTACAAATGGCATCAAGCAACACGCTTCTGCAGACCATCGTTGAGGACGACAAGAGGGGACGTATCATGAGCCTTTACACCATGGCATTCATGGGAATGGCCCCGGTGGGAAGTCTGCTGGCGGGGGCCCTGGCCGGCAGGATCGGCGCTCCGGTAACGATGTTGATATGTGGGGCATCCTGTGTTCTCAGCTCCCTTGTTTTCGTCGGGTACCACGTGCGTCTGAGAGGGGGGATCGGTGCTCACTGATCGAGAGTGTCCTTGTATTGTTTCGCGAAAGACTGTTTGGGGAGGCGCAGGCATGAGCAAACCGGATACAAGCAGCTTGAAAGAAAAGCACTTCTGGATCGAATACAAGTTCAAACTGGATGGTGGGCGGCCGGACCTGGAGTTCCTGGTCCTTCTGGACAAGAAAACCCTTGTGGCCCTGCCTCCTGAATCGAGCAAGGAGAGTGAATGGACCGACCTCGATTTCTGCAAATGCAGCGTTTGTCCGCTTCGATCACAAGAAGTAAGAAACTGCCCTATAGCTTTCAACCTGTCGGGCCTGTCCCACAGATTCACGGAGATGCCCTCCTATGAAAGAGCAGAAATCTCCGTCACAGTTGAAGAGCGCACATATTACAAAAATGACAGCATCCAGGACGGCCTCAGGTCCATTCTGGGCATCTATATGGCCGCAAGCGGCTGCCCCCATATGGCGATCTTGAAACCCATGGTCAGATTTCACCTCCCTTTCGCTTCCCTGGAAGAGTCCATATATCGCCATGTGACAAGCTATCTTCTCCATCAGTACTTCGATTACGTGGAAGGCAGAAAACCCGACATGGATCTGGAAGCCCTCAAGGAGAAGCAGGACGATATTGATGAGGTGAATCGGGGCATCATCCAGCGTCTGCGGGGGATTGCGGAAGTTGATGCCAACAAGAACGCCATAGTCATCCTGGATGCGTTGACCAATATGGTCAAAATGGGCATTGAAAGGAAGCTGGAGCCGTTGCGGTATTTGTTTACTTGAGGAAGAGGCGCCCGTTCTCGCTGTCCTTTTAAGGGGCCTTTACAAGGAGATTTGGGAGGGAACAGATGCGACGGCCTATGTCATAGAGGAAAGTAGGTTCTGCGGAACCGCTAAACATACTCCTCAAAGTGGATTTTCTCTTTCGGAAACCCCATTTTTTTCGCCGCCTCCACGGTTTCCTGAACCATTTTCTCCACTCCGCAGATGTAAATATCTTCTCCCTTGAATCCCTCAGGGGTTTCGAGGAGGGCATTCTGAACATATCCACGGTAAGCGCCATCGCGCGCCTCCCTGGAGAGACAGGGGATGAAACGGAAGTTGGCATACTCCCGTGTCAGTCTCTCCCAATCCTCTTTGTACAGGAGACCGTCCCAGGTCCTTACCCCGAAGAAAAGCCGCACGATGATTCCGCCCGGCTCCCCCTTTTCCCTGACCCCCCATCTCTTGAGGGCCAGGAAAACCATGGGCCTGATGGAGGAGATTCCGGTTCCGGTAGCGGCAAAAACAAGATCATTGTCTGCTTGATCCTGAAGAATGAAGCCTCCGAAAGGTCCTTTGAATCGCAGGAGATCGCCCGGTTTGTGGGAACAGATCCAGGTGGAGAATTCTCCGGGGACGATCCTTACGCATAGCTCGGAATATGTATGCTCATCCACCGTGGATGCTATGGAATAGGGCTTTCGAATCGGCTTGCCCATCTCCTCTCTCAGGACGGAAATGAACTGGCCGGGTTTGCACGAAACAGGCGGCTCAAATCTCACCATGCAGACATCTTCTGAAGGGTTCAGCACTTCGATGATTTTGCCTTCCTTGTCGAGAGCCATGGATTCTTCCGCCCGTCTCCTGAGTAGATATGCTGCAATCAAAAGCATGAACAGGGTCCTATTGCCGATTTGTTCCGCCTTTGGCCTTCAAGGCATGCACGACGGAGGGTTTCAGGCCTCCGACTCCCTGAACGTTTACAAGTTTACAAAGTCTTAACCCTTCCCATGTGGGATGTTACACGGAAATCTGCTAAGATAGGATCAGGACATTGGGGTACTGTGAACGATGCGGTCAGGGGAGGAGTTATTTGTGGATTCCGTGGGAAAGTTTGCTGAGGCTATTGAGGCTATTAACGTCAGGCCTCAGCTCAGGGAGCGAAGAAGCGTCCGGTCGTCGGAAACAGGGACCGCTCTTCCTGTTAAGACGCCAAGGCCGGCCAGGATTCGGAACTGGGATCCGGGAACATTGCGCTCTCCTGTTTCCTTTGATGAGCAGGGAAATTCCAAGGGAATACTTCCCCATCTCGAAATTCCAAAAATCGCCATGCCGGGGAAAACCTCCCAGGGTAAGCGTTTTCTCCACATATTCTGGAACCAGCACCAGCCTTGCTACAGGGATGATGCAAGGGATGCTTTCATGGAGCCCTGGGTAAGGCTTCATGCCACGAAGGACTACTATGACATGGCTGCAATACTGGAGAACTTCCCGAATGTGCATGTCACAATCAATTTGTCCTCATCTCTTTTGTGTCAACTGGATGAGTACTTGAAGAAGCTGGCCCCCTTTGCGGACATTGGGAGCCCCACCAGAGGCGATATGGCCCAATATCCGATGGGTCACCTTGATCCCTATCTGGACCTTACTCTGAAGCCTGTGGAAGAGTGGACAGAGGGGGACAGGAAATTTGCGAGAGATCATTTCTTTTCCGCGGACTACAAGGCGCAGATTGCGCCTTTCCCGGGGTATCGGGCATTGTATGAGAAGCGGCAGAAGAGGGAGACCTTCAGCGATCAGGATTATCGGGATCTCAAGGTCTGGTTCAATCTCGCATGGATGGATTCGAGCTTCCAGAACGGTGATGTGGAGCTCATAGGAGACGATCTGGACGGCAGGCCCCTTTCCCCCAAAGAGTCCGTCACCTCTGTTGATGACCTCATGCGCAAAGGAATGGCCCACGGCCCAGGCAGTGCCGGCTTCACGGAAGAGGACGCAAAGGAGCTGGTTCTGGAGCAGTACAAGATTATGAAATACGTTGTCCCTGTCCACAGACACATGCAGAACCGCCTATGCGCAGATGGAAAGCCCCAGGTGGAAGTGGTCACCACCCCTTTCTACCACCCGATTCTGCCTCTCCTGCAAAGCACGGATACTACGAAGGAGTCGGACCCTGGATTGCCTTATCCGGCGCCCCCCTTCACCGCCCCGGATGATGCTTTCATCCAGGTGGCCAAAGGAAAAGAGTGCTACAGGAAGGCGTTTGGTCACGACCCAAAGGGGATGTGGCCGGGAGAAGGCGCCGTCTCTGAAGACGTCATCGAGGCTTTTGTGAAAAACGGGGTCCGTTGGATCGCTACAGGGGGCGAGGTCTGCATGAAGAGCGGGCACACTGGAGATAATGGCCTCATGTACCGGATTGACGGAGACAAGAGCTACCTGGACCATGATGGACCCGGAGGGACCACGGACAATTCCGATGCCATGTCCATCGTCTTCCGCTCCATACCCGACAAGATCGGATTCGATTACGGATACAATCTCGACCGGCCCGATGGCCGGGAGGCGGCCTGGGATTTCGTAAACAGGGTCAAGGATTGGAAGCACTGGAACGGCGTGCCGGAAAGTGAGGACCTGATCGTCACCAATACGGCCGACGGCGAAAACTGTTGGAATAACTATGTCCACGATGGCTGGGATTTTCTCTCCGCCCTTTACGGGATCCTGAATGACTCGAGAAACGGCCTTCCTACGACGACCCCCTCCGCCTTTGCCCAGGATCATCCTCTCGACAGGCAATGGGAGCTGGAGCCCTTGGGGGCGGGAAGCTGGGTGGGAGGCAATTTCTCCACCTGGATCGGAGAACCCTCGGAAAACGACGCATGGAATCGCTTGAGGAAAACCAGGGAGTCCCTCGTCACAGCGGGTGTGCCCAAGCCTCAGGCTCTCTGCTCCCCGCCCGATCCCTCTGTTGATCGAAAGGGATACTTGATCTGGAAGGCCTGGGAGTCCGTTTATGCCGCGGAGGGCAGCGACTGGTTCTGGTGGTACGGACAGGACCAGGGTGACAACGGTCCTTCTGATGCGCGGTTCGCCGATATGCAGAGAACCCATTTGATCAATGCCTATGTTTTCGCCCAACAGGCAGGTCATGATGTGCCTTACCCTGACTGGGCCAAAGAGCCTCTGGATGTTTCCAAGAAAGTGATACAGGTACCCCCCATCACCCGTGACCCCGGGGCATCCCTTCCCGAAGTTCCGGCAGACGGGCAAACGGTCGTGGAGTTATCCGTTAAGGCTTTCATGGATCCCAAGGATTCGGGAACCGTAAAGTTGGTGATCGTGGACCTTTCCTCCATCGGTGGAGAAAAGGAAGCACGAATGAAGCCGGACCAGGACGGTATTTTCAAAGTAAGGGCAAAGGTTTCCCAGGGCACTGCGCAGGGACCGAAGTTCTTGAAGGTTCGAACGACCTCTTCCGAAGGCGCTGTCAGCCAGGATGGAATTCCGGTCCTTGTGACGGGAGCATTGAAACAGTGAAGGAGCGACTCTAGTGGAATTACCGGCAGGAAACAGTTTTCACGGCCAGATCGCGGGCCGATTTGATCGGCGTCCGTCTTCCGACCCTGCCAATCCCAAATCCCAGACCCAAAGAGTGGAAAGGGGTCCGATCAATCCGGAGCCCCTGCATCAATGGGGCAGCTCCTATGATCCCTCCGCAGGCCCCGATTCCTTGATCTACAAGACAAGGCAGTTTCTGGCGCCTGGGGTGAGACTCGATTCAAAGGATCCCGTTGCCCAGGGAGTTCTGAAAGGCGACTTCCTGCCATGGCGCCACCAGGATGTCAAGGCTCTGGATCCTTCCGATGATGAGTACAAGCTCTACGATGGCGAGGATTCATCCCGGGACCTCGTGGCTCTCTATTCTCATGAGGGAAACACGGAGGACCCTTACTCATTCAGAGTTGACTTGCAGGATCTCCATCTCGGGGCCGAAGAAGGCAAGATGGACCTCTATTTGCTCCTCAGCTTCCCCGGAGGCACGACTTCGAACTCTGCCTTGCCCAACGGACTGCCCGGCGGTACCGATCATCCCTGGCAAGTCGCTGTGGCCATATATGATTCAAAGAATCACGCCGTCACAAACAGCAAGGGGGAAGAGCAGGAAAAAGCGCTCCTTGCCTCGGGATTCAATGCTTCCGTGGATGCGGTCCAGCTCGCCCTTGACAAGAAAGTCCTGAGAGATATGGGATGGAAGGACGGGGACCCCCTCCATATCCAGGCTTTTACCACGAAAGACTTCTCCGAAACGATCACAGACACCCTTTCCCAGAATCGAAAAGCTGATGGAACGCTGGAGATGTTTACCTCCCCCTGGGATGTGGGGGGAACGATCTTCGGAGGGACGGATACGACCTCCAACGCGGGGAAAGGAAAAGTGGCTTTCGTATGGCACGGAAATCAGCCCCTCATGCGGAGTGAATCCACTAAGAACCTGCTGGAGTCTCCGGACGGAACCGGGATGTCTCGAATTCTGGATTCGGTGGAAAAGTGGAAACAGCCTGTGGAGCTTCACCTGTCCGGCACTTTGCAATCCAACATCGAATGGGCGAATCCCGCTTTCAATGATCGAATCAAGAGACTGGTGAAGGAAGGACTGGTAACCATAGAAGGAGGGGTCTATGCGGAGCAGTTGATGCCTCCCTTCGTGGGAGAAGTCAACGCAGAATCCCTCCAAATGGGGAAGAAACGGGCCCTTGAATACGGGCAAAAGGAGATTCCTGTTGCCTGGACTCCCGAGCGGGTAACTAATGCCGGCACAATGTCCGATATGCGAAACGCCGGATATGAGGCAACCATAGCCGACTATCTGAGGGCCTGGTTCCCCAATGATGTGGGCAAGGAGTACAAGATCCATGAGGTCAATGGAACCAAGGTTTTCTTCATAGATCATTATCTGCAAGAGCACATGGCATCCAACACAGACGGCGGCCTGGATGCGCCTTTGCGGGATTCCCTTCTGAATTCCGCCCTCTCCGAGGACCAGGAGCAGGTTCATCTGGGCATGAATGATTGGGAGTTCGGCGCAGGCCACCCCTTCGGATCGTCCCAGCCGGCGCCCCACATTCCGAAAGCCATTGATCGGAACCTGCGCTGGATTGCCCATCATCCCTGGATTGAAACAGTCACTCCCACGGAGATTCTCCGACAGAAATGGCAGACTGTGCAGCATGGGGAGGGAAGGTATCTTACCACCAAGTCCTACCTTGGCGCCGATACCATGGATACCTGGTACTACGGCGACTCCCGGCACGAATCCTATTTCGATTACGTGCCTTTGGAGCGAGGATGGGATTTCGGGGGAAAGAAAGACGAGATCGCATCCGGGAAGAAATTGGGCGGCGTAAACACGAAAGGGACCATCCTGGCCGATGCCTGGGATGCGATCAAAAAGGCGCCCAAGAACGCCCTTTCGGATCTTGCCCGCAAGGTCTTCATGTCCTGCATATCCGAGACTGCCTGGCACGACTGGGACGGAAATCCGCGTCGGATATCAGGATGGCAGAAGGACATGGCCGGTCAGGTCCGCCAGATTCCAATCCTCACGGCAGCGGCGGAGTGGGCCGAAAAGGCCAGACTCGGGAAGGTATCTCAGAAGACCGTTGTGGCGGAACAGGATCTGAACATGGACGGAGACTCCGAATTTGTCATCTCCAACAACAGGATCTTTGCGGTCTTCTCCTCCATCGGGGGACGCCTCGTCATGGCTGCTTCCTATGACACTACGGACGGCGCCGTCTCTCTTGTGGGGTCTCCTCTTTCTTTTTCGATGAATGAGGGCGAGGCGGAGGTGAACCCTCAAGTAGCCAGGAGAAACTATGACATGGCTTATCAGAAGGTTTCCGGTTTCAGAGAGAAAGGGCATGATGACGAGATTTATATCAGGGACGAGGCGCCTCAGGGGAGCCTCCTGGCTTTCCGTTCCCCGGACAGCAGGGTCCGTAAGGCGATTTCCCTTCCGGACGGCGGCAACATTCTTTGGGTTTCCTACGAGGTTCCCGGCGCCCAGGAAGTCCTCTTCGGCCTGTCTCCGAATCCCAATGACATGCTGGTCAACGGCAGGGAGAACCTTTCCATCAGGGTCTCGCCAAATACTTACAAGGTCAAGAACATCGCCGGGGGCCAGGTCTCCGTTCTTTTCGGAGACACCCGCCTGGCCTCATCTGACACTAATCTCCCTTCGACAGAAAAAGTCGTCGTTGAAGGGAAGGGCAGTTTCAAAGTAGGCCTTCAACTGGGGAGAGATTGAATCCCTAGCATTTCTACAGTCATCCTCTCCCGGGAAGGATCCGGACAGGGCTACGGTACAGGGTCTACCTGGAAACCCGCTAAGTGGGTCGAGACATAAATAACGTCATGATTTGGCGATGGATCTGGAGACGAGGTCGGGAGCGCGCACGAGCGAGCACCGCAGGCGTAGCCGAAGCGCTACGTTGAGGAGCGCAGTCGAGGAGCGCCCCGAGATCGGCCCAGAGACGCGCCAAGGCGTGATGGAACAAGCTTTCTTCTGAGGAGCGGGGAACCCGCTCCTCCTCTATTTTGCGCCAGAGAAGTCTGGTCTCGTTGATGGCGCCTTCCTGATAGGCATCCAGAAAAGCATCTACAACCTCGGGGTCCAACTGACAGCCTCTTGCCAGTTGGAGAATCTGGACGGCACGAGTGTCATCCATTCCTTTCCGGTAAGGGCGGTCGCTTGTCAGGGCATCCCACGTGTCGGCCACGGCAAGTATGCGCGCTTCCTGCGGGATGTCGCTGCCCCTCAACCCGAACGGATACCCTCCCCCGTCATAGCGCTCATGATGGAGGCTGGCCTTTTGCGCATATTTTCGAACATAGCCCAGAGGCTCCAATATGACTCTGGTTACAGCCGGGTGGCTCTGGATGTGCCGGAACTCATCAAAGGTCAGAGTATCGTTCTTGAGAAGCACGTCATCCCGAATCGCTACTTTTCCGAGATCATGAATCAAGCCCATGAAATGGATCTGGCGCTCCTTGACCAGACCCAGGTCCAGGCGGCGAGCCAGGACTGCGGCAAATCCGGCAACCCTCTCCGAATGTCCGAGGGTATAATGGTCCCTGGCGTCCAGTACCTGGGTAAGGGCCCCCAGCGTCTGTCGGACCTCTCGCCTTGTCCCTGACATGAGCTGCAGGGAAAGGCAAAAAGCAAAAAAGGGAATTCCAAGCAGCAGGAACGCCTCCGGACGTTCCCGCAAAATGAGAGCACCCAGTGCGCCGAAAGCGGAGGGGAGCAAGAAAAGGGGATCGGGAAGCGCCATTTCCCTCATTCTTGCCCAAGCTTCCTTCCATGCACAAGTCCCCCGGGTGGTCAGGTGGATGCCCGTGATCAGCAGGTTCACAATCAGGAATGTTGCACCCGCGCCCAGTACCGCCAGGGCGCTCACAAGAGACGGAGGGAAAAGGGGTTTTCCCCAGAGGATCAGGCAAAGGACCAGACATGCGGAAGCCGCGCATATCACCGAATTCGCGCAGTTCCCGACAGCCAGTATCCAACGGCTTCTTGACAGCCTGCCTCGAAGAAGAGCGATCACTTCTCCCGCCATCGTGCAGATCAGAGCCGTAAGTGTGGCCAAAGATGGGCCGAAAAGAAAGAGAACGAAGAAGAAGCCGATTTCTTCGTATTCGTACTGGATTTCTTCCTCATCCGTCGGAATTCCGCGAAGGACAAGGATTATCCCGAGAGTGAGCGCAGTGCCTGCCAGGCAGATGGCGGCGTTTCGAAGACTTGAGAAGCTCAGGCTCAAGCCCGCCCATAAGAGAATCGCCGAGGCAAGAACAGTCAGGAGTAGAATAAACCTTCTCGCTTTTGCAGGAAGCCTTTCTGCTACCTCCATCGCTTTCTCCAGACCAGGTCGTCTGGTATGAGACCAAGGGACTGTTTTGACGTCAGGCCGCCGGCCATGCCCGAGAGGCTGACGGTGTCAATCTCGGAGAAATCGGATGGCGGGTTTTCTTCAACTGTGTTTTGTGTCTGTTTCGGGACTTGAGTCTTGCCGAATAGGAAACTGAGGCCAATGGGATAGTTTGACCCTATGCCTCCGGCCATATGATTTCCTCTCCCCTCAATATCTAGATGCCTTTCACATAATATCAAACCGTCATGAATAACGACTCACAAGACACTCATATTGTGCTCACCCGATTGCCGATTCGGTAAACTTTTTGTTGCTGCCGTGTAAAATTTTGCAAGGCGCCGGCCACCCTTTCGTGCAGAAGGAATCCCGGCTACTCCTGCGAAATAACACTCCACGTATACCACTCAACCTCATTTCAGGGCTGTCTTC
Organism: Armatimonadota bacterium; assembly: GCA_016183865.1. Taxonomy (GTDB): domain Bacteria; phylum Vulcanimicrobiota; class JACPDT01; order JACPDT01; family JACPDT01; genus JACPDT01. The sequence continues at coordinate 17,841 of JACPDT010000058.1, forward strand.
TCAGGGGGGATATTGAAAGACCGTTCTCCTGCTTTCTCGATTTTGTCCTTCTTGGATGATTGGATCGAGTTTTTCGCATTTCGAACCAAAGAGCCGGCACATCGCTTGTTCCTCGCGCTTGTGCTTCTTGTCGTATGGCTTTCCACGATCTTTCTCTTGATGCAAACAGCCACCACGATCCGTGTTGACCTCGTTTTGATACCTATTGTGGGCGCCTGCTTCTTTTTCAGAGAAAAGGGGCTTCTTCTCATTCTTCCCTCCCTGGCCGTGCACCACATCAGCCTGTTGAAGGCGGGCCACACGATATCTGCGGCACTGGTCTGGGATTCTCTCGAGATGGTGATCTGGTCGGCTCTCGCTTTTTTCACGATCGTGACGGTCAGGCGCTACACGGATGTGCGGAGATTCAAGGAAAGACTTCAGAGAGATCTCGATCTTGCCAAAACCCTGCAAAAGGCTCTCATTTCGCCCAAATTCGAGTTCCGGAATATCCGGGTCCTGGGACATATCGAGCAATCCATGGAAGTGGGGGGTGATTTTTACTTCTTCCGCCCCTTCCAGGAGAACTATGTGGTCTTCTGCATAGGAGATGTCATGGGCAAGGGAATCTTCGCCTCCATGCTTATGGCCATATTCATGGGATATTTCTACGAATGGGGAAAGACCTCCACTTCTCCCTCCTGGATCCTGGAGAAGCTGAATCGAAGAGCCATGCTCCTTCTGGAAGAGAATCTGGAATGTTTCGCCACCGTCTTTTACGGCGTGTACAATGAGGAGACCCGTGTTCTTCGATACTCGTCCGCGGGCCATCACCATGCACTTCTTCTCCGGAAAGAGGGTGACCTGGAGTCCCTGGAAGCCCAGGGACTTCCTGTCGGAGTTTTGGATTCCTGTCAGTGGGAAGAGCGTGAAATCGTCCTGTCTGCAGGGGACAAGGTGCTTCTTTACACCGACGGGATAAGCGAAGCGAAGGATCCCCAGGGAAATATCTTTGAAATCGGGCGTTTGCGGGATATTCTCCGATCCAATGGCACTGTGTCAGGGGAGGAGCTGGTTCAGAGGATTACGACATCAGTAGGGGATTTCGCGGCAGGGGCTGCTCCCACGGATGACATGACCCTGGTTCTGGTGGAGGTTCTCAATTAGTGCTTGCGCAGGAGTCCGGCCGGAGAAGGCCGAATCGAACTCACGTGATGTCCAGGTTTACGCGGATTCTTGGATTGTGCTTGTTTCTCTGGCTCCTACCCGGTTCTGTACCCTTCGCCGAGGACGAGCCTTCATTCATCGTTTCAGACGTGATTTATCCCACCGATTTTGCCTCAAACGGAGAACGGGGCGGGGAGTTGCGGTGGCTTTCCCCGGGCAAGAAATTCGCGTATTGGGAATGGATTTTTTCCGACCTTGATTCCGACTTGCCCAGAGGGGATAGAATCCCACTTTATTTTACGTTTTTCCTGAAGCATTCCGACAAGACCCCTCTCCCGGTGAAGCTGACCTTCAAGGCGCGGCTTTTGAATCCTCATACTCAGTTCAGAAAATGGCAGATACTTGTAGCTCAACAGGCAAAGCCTTCGGATGATGAGAAAAAAGACATGATTCCATACCGTGGGGTCCACCAGTTGCCCAGAAAGTTCATCTCTCAAGGGGGCTCCCTTGTTCTTTTTCTGAGGCGGGAGCCTAAGGAGAAGTATCCGATGGGTGCGGGTCTCACATCCATGTATATCAAGAAATAGGCGGGGAACTGTGGAAATCTATGAGAGGAAACGCCCCCGGCAGTCTCGCAAGCCCATTCGGGAGATCCCGAGGAACGAGCGCCCCCGAGAGAGGCTGGAAAAAACGGGACCCGATGCGCTGAAAGATGAGGAGCTGCTGGCACTCGTCCTGGGCTCCGGCATCAAAGGGCGAAATGTGCTGGAAGTGGCTGGAGCCATAATACAGAAAATCTCCCTTCGGAAATTGCCCACCCTTACCCGGGAAGACTGGCTCAAACAGCCCGGAATCGGTCCTGCCCGGGCATCCTTGTTGATGGCAGCCTTTGCCCTTGCCAGGAGATGCCTTCTCCCTTCAGAGGAACCGTCCGTATCTTCCCCTGAGGAGGCCTATCATCAGGTCAAGGAGTTGGCGCCTCTCAAGAAGGAGCACTTCCTGGCGCTTTATCTGAATGCGAAAAATCGTCTCATTCACAAGGAAATCGTCGCCATAGGGAGCCTTTATTCGAATTTTGTCCATCCAAGGGAAGTCTTTTCCCCAGCCCTCGGGATCGGCACCGCTGCCGTTGTTGTGGCCCACAATCACCCGAGCGGGGACCCCACCCCCTCCCCTGAGGACCTCGCCCTGACGAAACGCCTGACGGAGGCCGGCGAAATCCTGGGCATTGATCTTGTGGATCATCTTATCGTTACAGCTAAAGGATTCTTGAGCTTCAAGGAACGGAAGCTGCTATAGCGGCCCTGTTATCTTTGCCTCACCCTTCCCATTGGCACCATTGAAGTGGCTGATGGAACGAGCTTCCACACCGCGCCGGCGGAGACGGCATCCGCCACATAAATGTTTCCTACCTTGTCCACTGCTAATCCTCCAATAGAACTGAAGGCCGAGAGATAGCCTATGAGGCCGATGTCTTTTATCCAGGTCCCGCTCAGATCGTATATCCTGATCGTATTGGCGCCCGTGTCTGTCACGAAAATATGTCCTGATCTGGCGACTGCAATCCCCTTCGGAGCAGTTGGTGCATTTGCTCCAGAAATGATGGCACCCATATCTGTAGGGCTGTTCGAGGAGACGAATTTTCGCACGGCATTCGCACCGGTGTCGGTCACGTAAATGTAGCTGAAATTGGGCCTGTTGTCCGCCGCCACCCCGTATGGCCCGCCCGCTGTGAATGGGGTAAAGCGGTTCACCAAATTAAAGACCCCGCCACTCAGACTGTATCTCTCAATAGCATTGTTATCCGAATCGCAGACCCACGGATTTCCCGCCCCGTCGAGAGCGATTCCCTTGCCGAACGCGGCTGACTCATTTTCCGGCAAAGACGGCTGGTACAGGCTGCCCGAAGCCAGAAGGGAAGTACCTGTTATGTTGTATTTCTTGACTTCCGCCTGAGGCGCTCCTTGCGTCAGGAAGGTGTCTCTTGCGGAGTCCACGACAAGACCCCAGCATTCGACCGGGCTCGTTGAAATCGAGCCCAGACTCCCCCAGGTTGTGTCCAGTGCACCTGTTGTGGTGTATTTTGAAGCCTTGTTCTCAGGGGAAGTGAAAGAGACGTAGATCGCTCCATCGAAGTCAAGGGCGACGGCCCACGGATTCTGCAACCCGGAAATCAACGGGGTATTGGGTCCGGGGAGATTATACTCCGCCAAATACTGGAAATTTGCGCTGTTGCTGAGGACTCCTCCACTGGTGCTCACTTCCACTGTCAGGAGTCCCGATCCCGCTTGCAATGGCGGTGTGATGTGGATCTCCGTGTCGGTCCAGATCGGCGCCGGCCCCATCGCCGGATTGCCGTTGAATCTGACAGTGCCCTGTGTGGTGCCGAACCCTGAGCCCTGGACTACGAGCTCTGTTGCGAAATTTCCGGATGGCGGGTTCACGGCCATGATTTGAGGCGGGCCCGAACCTCCTGAGATACTGAAAAGCACGTTGTTGCTCGGGATCCCGCCGACAGTCACGAAGATGGAAACTCCGCCTGAAGGAAGTCCTGGGGGCACATTTACTTGAATTTGCGTATCCTGCCAGGATACCCCTCCTGAGGCGAGAACCGGCGGTGCATTCGACGCCTGGAATGAGACCGTGCTTGATCCTTGACCGACCCCGAAGCCCGATCCGGTTATTATGACAGGGGTTCCCTCTATACCGGAGGTGGGATTGATGCCGAGAATGTGAGGCCCACTCGGGCTCACACCCCCGCCTCCTGTCGTAGTCGTAGTGCTTACCAGGTTGGGATCCGTAACGTGAAGAGCTCCCGTTTCACCGGAATGGAGAGTGCAGTGGTATGGAATATCTTCGGTTATGGCCGGGGTAAAACTATAAGACTGATTGGGCAGCAAGTCTTGTGAATCAAATTCACCCTTGTCCCCCACGAGGCGATGGGTCAGGGCGCCGCTGTTGGTCCAAAGAACGGAATCCCCTATGGCCATGGGGAAGATCTGAGGCGCAAGGGTCCCATCGAAAAGGGTAATTCCGACGGTAAGGACCAGGGCAGTGTCTCCGGCCACCGAGATGGTTTGAGTTCTGTGGGCGATCAGGAAGCCGTCCGGGTTGAACACGGCCACACTGACCTCTTTCTTGCCTGGAGGAATATTGTCAAAGGAAAGGGTGACCTGACCATTGACCACGTCCTTTTGCGTTGCGGAGGCGGACACAGGCGCCGGCAGCCCGTCCCCCTGAATGCGAACTTCCAGCTTTCCCGCGAAGATCCACACCGACCTGGATGGCTCGATTTTTCCCGACCCTCCGGGCCATGGAAAGGAGAGGACTAACCTGGTATTCGGCCCGAGAGATGTGGCTGCATTTCCTCCAGGGACCAGCCCTCCGCCACCTCCGCTGCCGCATCCGGCGAGAATGCCTATGGCGACAAAAAGAATCAGGAAGCCCATAATCAAGTTTTTCACGAGAGTCCCCCCCACGATGTATTGGGAAAAAACCGGGGCGTATCTAATACCACTTTTACCGGGAGTGCTGTGTTGCGTTGCTGAACATCTTGAAGATTCCAGGAGCTCCGACAAGTACCTCCCAACCCACTTAGCCAAATAAGAAGCCCTGGACGAGAGTCGGTATTCATCCAGGGCTCCATTAAGAGACGTTTCCGCTTCAGGCTGCTCCCCAGGGCTGGCTCTGCGAAAGGCCTAGAACCTTGCCGCGATACGCCTCGGCCATTGGGCCGCTTCCGTTGTATCGGGTTATTGCCATCTCCCAGCTACCGTACCGGTCATAGAGGCTCCGTAGCAGCTTTGCGCCATATTCGATGTTGTAGGAAGGATCAGATTTTCCCTTGGCTATGTTGTAATCGGGGTGGGCTGAGGAGTAAATCTGCATCATGCCGAAACTCTTTCCGCCGTCTCCCACAGCATTCGAATTCCAGCCACTCTCCTGCCAGGCGATGGCTTTCAGGATATTGGGTGGAATCCCATATTTCTGGGCCGTCGCCTCCAGCATCTGTCCCGCCTGCGCCTTGTTCGGGCTCGCATACTGGGGAATCTGGGCATTCGGGTCTTGAGCCGGCGCTCCTGCAGGCGCCCCACCTGGTGCTCCACCCGGGTTTCCTCCAGGGAAGTTAGCCCCCTGAGCCCCTCCAGGCGCCCCTGCGCCGGCCTGTCCCAAACCGCCTTGCTGTCCCACCAGCCTGGACAGCAATTGGACCAGCATCTGAAGCAAAGCCATCAGCATCTGCTGCATCTGCTGGTCCTGATAGGGATTGGCACCAGAGGCCCCTGCAGTCGCGGATGCCGATGCGCTTGCCCCGAAATTTTGCCCGAGGGGGGAGAGGCCGCTTGCGTCAGGGCCGAACGGGTACGGGCCGGAAAGAGGCGCTCCTCCGGGGGGTGAGCCTCCATAGGGTAAGGCGCCGGGAAACCCCGTTCCCGGATATTGAGTCATCATCGGATTTCCTATCCCTCTGCAGCTTTCCATCATTCTTCCTCCCTCTTTGCGTTTCCGACGGAATTCTCTTATCATTATATTACCGGCAGAGGCTCACAAGCATTTCACACCACAGAAATTCATGTTTCCGGAAAGTAACAATAAGGTAAAACTTTCCCGCCAATTTCCCCCCACCTGACCCCCCCACGAGGGGGGAGGGATCAGGGGAGGGCTCCTCACTCTCCCCTCCCCTGGAGTGAGGGGCTGGGGGAGGGGGTCCTGGGGGTAGAGGGGGGACTTGAGCCCCTGACGAAAGTTGCACCAGAATCTTTTCGGAGGGCCATTTTGCAGGAAGAAACAGGACTGGATCGGTTCTTGCGGAGACAAGAGCTTTTCCGCGTTTTCACCATGCGGATTTATTTGTCTCAGGATGTGGTGGAAAGCCTGGAAGAGCTCCTTGAGCTGATTCAGGAGGTGCGAAATCTGCTCCCATCGGCATCTATCGGGAAGACTCTCTATCTTTCGCAAGATGCCGGTGGAAGAAGGGTATACGACTTTGATGACACCGGTTTTCAGGAGTTTCTTTCCGAGCTGTCAAGAGGTGAGAGCTTCGGGTTTTCCATGGTTCTTGAGGACGGTGGTCTCACAGGGTTGCTGCGCCCGCGAGAACAGGGATTTCATTGGGTTTCACTCCATCTCCCGGAGACTGCGCTCTCACAGGAAAGCACCCGGCTGCCCCTTTCTTTTCTGGATGTGGGCAAACACTTCTGGCGCATCGGGGGTGGGGTGTACGGCTATGCCCATCTGGTGACCCAGTTTCGCCGAATAGGGAAATGGCAGCCCGGTGATTCCAACCCGGATCAGGTGGAAGTGGCGAAAATGCTGAGCTATCTCTTGTGGGAGATGAGCTTCGCAGGGATTCCCACCTATGTTCTTCCTCCCCAGGACCGCGGTTTCGAGGCCGTGTGCGACAGACGTGTAGCCGGCGCCTTCTGGGCCAACTTGCTGGGTCCGGGCCACCTGGAGGATTTGGAGCTCAAGGAGGAGCAGGTGGCGAAATGCCAGGCTCTCCCTCTTGATCACGGCGGGCTTCTTCTCACGGTCTCCCAGAATCCCTACCCAAAGGAGCGCAAGGCTCTCCTGGAAACCTATGCCGGTCTTCGCAAATGTTTCTCAGAGCTTCTGTACCTGCCTTAGAAGACCGGCCTTCCGGGACTGGAGGCGGAAGAAGCCTATGTTTACCGGATTCTGCAGGAATGGGTCCTGTCACGCCTCAGCGCGCTGTGATGTCATCGGGCCAGAAAATGCCTTTTTCATCCGGCCTGTAGTAAGTAGCCGGAACCGCTATGCCGAATCTTCCATCATCCGGCGCAGCCTCTGAGGCGTTGTAGAAGTATCGGATGGTTCCACACTGAAGCTTTATCGAATACCCCTCTACCATCACGCACGGGTAGCAGACATCCTTCTCGGGGAAGCCGAGTGAGGTGTCTGTGAAGGTCTTTCGCTCATAACCAAGGACCCGTACCAGGGCAGGGTTTACGGAGAGCTTGTCCGCGAGACGAAGTCGGGACTCCGCTGCCACCTTGGCCAGGATTGCGTTGTCCTGGGGCCGACCTGCAGGTGCAAAACGCTGTGCTGAGATGTAAGGGTAGGATGTGATGCTGGAAGCCATGGGGGTTACCTCCTCGTGAAACCGGTGTCTTTTTCCCTAAGTGGCCCCCGACACAAATTCCATTATGTCGTGGGCCACTAAGCATTATAGGGCAATTTATACACAGGGTCCATTGAGAGGATGTTAACTTTCGGCGGAGCGGCGGAGGAATAACGGAGCACTGCTCGAAATTGAAAACCTGCGATGCAACCTGTACCGAGAACCAAAACCGACAAGAAATACTCCTGGCAGGATTACCTCAAGTGGCCGGATGAGGAGAGATGGGAAGTCATTGACGGAATCGCTTACGACATGAGCCCATCCCCCACTCCAAGGCACCAGATCCTGGCCGGTAACTTCTATGGCATTCTCAGAAACAAGCTCCACGGCAAGCGATGCAGGCCTTTTGTGGCGCCTTTGGATGTCTATCTGGATGACCACAATTTCGTTCAACCCGATGTCCTGGCAATCTGTGATGAGGTCAAGATCAAGGATCGGATATACGGCGCCCCTGACATGGTCGTCGAGGTTCTTTCACCTTCAACTTCTTTGAAAGACAAGCGAGAAAAGAAGACCCTTTATGAGAGATTCGGCGTGAAAGAGTATGTCGTCATTCATCCGGATGAAGTGTTCATCGAAAGGTATGCCTTGAAAGAAGGAAGATACGGAGAGCCCGATCTCTATGGGGCGACAGAAGTCTTGAGTCTCCACGCTCTCGATGAGATGGAGATCCCGCTCTGGGAAGTTTTCGAAACAGAGCCGCCGCAAGAAGCGGACGCCCAATCAAGCGCAGAAGTTGAAGTAAAGTGAAGTAATCTTCAATTCAAGTCCAGCGTGGGACTTGAGGTAGAAGCGTTGTTCGGCGTGGTTTCCTCCCCCTTGATGGGGGAGGCTAGGCTTAATTGCATAAATTAACGATAGTATTTCTTGGCTGTGATCCTTTTACCTCTCTCTTGCGCCACACGAATGGTTTGGCTGTAGGACCATAAGCAGCCACATATTCCTCAATGGCTTGACGCACTCGGAGAGTCCAAGATTATTGTTCTCAATGTCTTGTTTCCTTGTTCAGCCCTTCTGCAATCCACAATCTCATCAAGGTTTGGTAACCGATGGCCTTCTTTCGCGCCACTTTCTTTGTTCTGTCAATCAAATCTTCATCCAAGCGCAATGTCAAGAGCCTCTTTTTTTGCCCTCTTGCAAGGATTCTTTTTCTCAAAGCGTCGGAAAGTTCAATCGCTTCTGCCACATCCTCGGTGTCATCCAGATAATCCGAAAGGCTGTGGGTCTCCCAAAATTCGATCTCTTCTTTCTCGGATTGAAATTTCGGAATCTTCATCAACGTTCACCCCTTTCGCCATTTCCGATAGGTCCTTACATCTTTTTTGTCCATCTCGCGTGCTGTAATCGGGCGGATGATATGTCTGGGTTTCAAGACAAAAATCACAAAAAGATACCGACCTTCTAAAGTCTGTCCCAAAGCCGCATATTTTCCTTCGCGGGTTTTGCGGTGGAAGAAAGGACCGACAAAGACCTCTTCTAATTCCTCTGGAGATACGCCGTGACGAGCGATATGAGTTTCATTCTGAGCATCCCATTCAAATGCCTCAATCTTCAACCCGACACCTCTCTTATTATGTTACTACAACGTAACTACAAAGTCAAGGGGGATCTCTCTCGCATTTCTCGACGGCAAATTTTGCGATTTCTTTCCCCCTGAAAATTTGCTTGACGGATTCTCCCTGCAAACACCTGGTTATGATCTTCGCTCGTTCCACAAGACGGGCCTCCAAAGTGCGGCTGTGAGCCCACACGTCCAATGCCTTTCTGTCTTCCTCGGAGCATTTCGGGATAGCTACTTTCTTGGGCATAGGCACCTCCTTCTGCCCAAGATTGCAACATATATCTATTATTTTTGCAAATGGACACTAGGTGGGGGCGGCTGTCCCGTGCAGCGCGTCCAACCCTCTATCAGATACCGGCTCTATTGCCAACTCAGGGTTTTCCTCAAGAACCCGAATAAATGCCTCCACGACTTTCGGGTCAAAATGAGACCCTGCCATCCCTCTGAGCTTGCCAAGCATTTCCTCTGGAGGCAGAGGAGTCCGATAAGGCCGGTTGGATGTCATGGCATGAAACACATCGGCAACTGAGATGATCCGCGCCCCAGCAGGGATTTCCTCCCCTTTGAGACCATCAGGATAGCCGGTCCCATCCCACATTTCGTGATGGGCCCCTGCGATTTGCGCTATCACCCGAAGCCTTCTTATTCCTTTGAGAAACTCTCTGCTCATTGTGGCATGCTGCTTGATTTGCAGCCTCTCCTCATTTGTGAACCGCCCCGGTTTGAGAAGAATCGCATCCGGGACCGCGATTTTTCCAATATCGTGCATACTGGCTGCCCGCTCAATTTCCTGGATCTCGTATTCGGGCAAGCCCAGCCTTTTCGCACAAGCCACAGAAAGGCGAGTAACCATTTCTGAATGGAGCTGGGTGTAAGCATCCCTGGCTTCCAGGGCCTCGGCGAAAGACGCCAGGGCCTTGCGGATCTCCTCCAGAATGGCAGGAGTCGTCTTCATAGCATAATGCAAGACAATAAAAGGCACAAAGAGGAGGGGCAAGGCAAGAGCCTGTTGGCTCTTGCAAACGAGAATGAAGAGAACGGCCAGGAATAGATCCACAAAAAGGATTCGCTCCGGAGAGCTGAAAGTCACCCTCCGAACTATGCCGCGAAAGTCTCCGGGTCCTTCCTTTGACAGGAGATAGGACCACACGAGAATATCCCCCACTGACTCTACGAGAAACCCGAAAGCGGAGAAGGCAGCGAGGTTTTGAAGGGACAGGAACGAATGATCTGCAGAAGAAAGATTTGCAAGAACAATCGCTCCCGGCACAAAACTCAGAACATACTGAGCTACAGACGCCAGGACTCCTCGGGACACGATCTTCCGGCTGTGCAAAGCTACTTCAAAATAGTCGCTGAACAGCGTGACAGCTACTCCGCCGCAAGTCCCCACAAGAAAGAAAGAAGCCTTCTGGATTACCTGACCGAGGGAGAGAGTCATGCCCCACCCGAAGGAAACGGGAACCAAACTTCCGAGGCTTGCGAGGACAGCGAAAAAGGCGATTTCCCACAAGTCTAGAGGGAGACGGTTAATGCGGAAAAGGAAAAAAACTGCTAGAAAAGCAACTGCTATGTAAAGAAAGTCGAGTTTCTCGGGAAGGGTCAGTTTCATCACAATAGAGGATTCCTTGCCTCACTTCCTTTCCTTTCTTTAATTCATTTTCTATGGGCGGGAAGGAACTCCTCTACTCATCAGCGATAAAGGTTCCACGGACCTTTTGCGTTGTCCAGCACTTCCCCTGTGCGGGGATCTACCTGTAGCTTGAGTATTTGATCACCGTATGCGAACGGGATTTCCACAATGTCCACATTTTGCGGAAGTTGTGATGGATCCGCCACCTTAAGGCTTTGCAAGAAGTTCGTCGGTATTGCCCCCGGGTCATCCGGAATCGTCGCTACGGTTTGACCGTCCGGTCTCTGCACGACCTGAACCGAGTCGGTCGGATTGCCTGATGGCTGATTTAGGGTTCCTGCAGGCACCTGGGTCGCCGGGATCTGTGTCGCAGGAGGCGTCTGCGTTGCCGGAACTTGGCCCGTGGTATTCGTAGGATTCGGATCCGCTGTTTGGATATTCTGGCCAGGGGCCATCGTATATATGGTTTTTCCGTCCTGTTGGCCCAGATCGTAGTTAATGGACTGGCCCGGGAGCTCGCTCACTGTCTGCCCCTGCTGATTTTGCCAATTGATATTGTTGTAATTGATTGTGATATGCTCAGGGGGCTTGTTGAGGAGCTCGCCAAGGGTGTTGCGGGCATCGTCAATGATGTTAGTGTCTCCGCCGAGTTTGGCGAGGTTGCTGATATTGACTCCGTCGTGCCCTGAATGCTTAAAATGATGTCCACCGTGTTTTGCTTTGTATCCGTGCGCAGGAGCCCAGGATGGAGGGCCGCCACCGTGTGCTTTTTCTATCTTGTCGGGTCCGTGACCCATGGCCGCACCTTCTTCCTCATATTCATAGTTTCCTTGATCCATGTATCCCTCACGGGGAGTTAACCGTCAAGGCCCGGATGTGAACACTCCTTTAACATTTACTTAACAATTTATGAACACAAAAGTATGGGTCATTGGGAGCATGCGGCGATTCGAGCCGTCCAAGCCCCCCCACCTGACCTCCCCCCGCAGGCGGGGGGAGGCAGAAGGTGCGGTACCTCCCCCGCAGGGGGGAAGGCGGAAGTGGCGGTCAGGGGCGGGGCAGTCATGGTTTGGACTATCGCCACCTGCCTCTGGGCGCAGGCGTCGGGCCCAACCACCCGAAGGGTTGGCTCTGAATGTCACAAAAAGCGGCTCTCATTTCGCGGAAACCGATCAGTTTGTGCAAACAGGAGATCAGGTGGTTGACCGGTTGGATGGGTGACGGGCCGGATAGCCTTTGGCCGAGGCTGTTGACCATGAAATGGTCATCCGGCGAGCGACGGGGCTTTGGCCGGGTCAGGTCTTTTTGTCCGCAGTTCACCTCTTCCACGTGGGACCCTCCTCTTAAAGGTCCCCCTCCCTCCAAAATGTATTATCACTTCGCCCTTTGAAAAGTCAAGTGATACCGCACAAGATTTGTTGACTTTCCGGCTGAACTCACCTATACTAGTCTTGTGAAAAACCAGGAACCCCGTGTTCGAAACATGTCATGGAAAAGTTGCCGCACCCTTATCGCCAAACTCTGCCGACGCATTGCGGAAAGTGGGTACGATCCCGAGGTCATTGTAGGGATCGGCATGGGCGGGATCCCTCTTTCCCTGGCGCTCCGCTACTCCCTGGGGCGCATTCAGTGGGAGACCCTTATTCTCAGGAAATACCCGGAGGCTCCGCTGGTTGGCTCGCCGCCCCCCCCCAGCCCCTCCCTTGAAGGGAGGGGAGCGGTTGAGGGCGCCTCCCACCAGGGAAGGGGAGTAGTTGACGGCTCCCCCCCTCAAGGGGGGGGGCAACTTCCACAAGACTGCGGGGAAGGGAAGCTGGAAATCCTGAATTGCACCACCCTTCACATCGAGGGGAAAAGGATTCTCATTGTTGACGACATCCTCGGCTCAGGCGACACCCTGGCTCTGGCAAAAGTAGTCCTGGCCAGGCGGTCTCCCCTGGCCCTGCGCACAGCCGTCCTTTTCGCCGACCGGGGCAGACTCGATCAGGTGGACTATTGGGGAATGGGTGTCACTGTTGAGACACAGGGTCCGTGGAGAGAGCTTATGGAGATCATGTGCTGAAATGTTTTCCCAGGACATCCGCGACGAGATTGCACACATGTGGCCTACCCGGATTTGCTGCCAGAGAGCCTTGTTTTCTTCTCTCCTGCTTCTTGGTGAGGGGGTTGTAGGTTTCGGGGAAGGCGGCGACAGCCTGTGTTGCAGCACCGACAGCGCCGCCACAGCCCGATTGATCGTCAAGCTTGCAAGAAGCCTGTATCAACTTTCTCCGCATGTCACGGCTCTTTTCGATCATTCAGGGAAACATCATCGTTTTCGCCTCAAGTTCTTTTCACGGAATCTCCTGGAGGATCTGAGAGACCTCGGGATCCTCGACAGGGGTGGGAGGAAGACGGAGGGGATCAGACCTTCCCTCGTGCAGCGTCGCTGCTGCAAAAGGGCGTATCTTCGAGGAGTTTTTCTTGCTTGTGGCTCCATGAATTCCCTCAGGTCTTCCTATCACCTGGAGCTGATTCCGAAATCTTCCACTACCATCCGGGACTTGATTCTTGTGCTTCAGAAGCTCGGGGTCCAGGGAAGGAGCGCAAAACGCAGGGGCCGCGAGTTCCTTTACGTGAAAAAGGGAGAGGACATCGCACGCTTTTTGAATATTATCGGCGCTTACAAGAGCCTGTTGCGGTTCGAGGAATCCCGGGCAGTGAAGGAGACCAAGAATGAGGTTCAGCGCCGTGTAAATTGCGAGACAGGGAATATTTCCCGCCAGGCTGACGCGGCGGGTCGCCAGATTCGCAAGATTCGGCTATTAAAGAGAAAAGTGGGCCTGAAAGAGCTTCCCCCCTTGTTAAGGGAAGTGGCGGACTTGAGGCTCAGATTCCCCGACCAGGCCCTCTCCGAGCTTGGCGCCATGCTCTCTCCACCCATGTCCAAATCAGGCATCAGGCATCGTCTGGAACGCCTGGAGCTTCTCGCCGACGAGTTGTAAGCCCGCCCAGGGGAGGAATTTCAGGGACTCGTCCGAATAGCAGACTGTTACGTGCCTTTGTTACGATAGGAGGTTATCATTATGACAACACGCATTGCAATCAACGGATTCGGTAGAGTAGGAAGACAGACCCTGAAGGCGCTTTTGGAGCGCCATCCGGGAATCGAGGTAGTGGCGGTCAATGACATCACCGATGCAAAGACCAATGCCCATCTGTTCAAGTATGATTCCAACTACGGAGTCTTCCAGGGAGAGGTTATGGCAAAGGATAATGCCATGGTCATCGTCGGCAAAGAGGTGAAGGTCTTGATGGAAAAAGACCCGACCAAGCTGCCGTGGAAGGACCTGGGCGTTAAGCTTGTCGTGGAATCCACGGGCATTTTCACCGATGCGACCAGGGCCAATGCCCATCTGACTGCGGGGGCGGAAAAAATCATCATAACGGCCCCTGCCAAGAATGAAGACATGACGATTGTTCTCGGAGTCAATGAGGACAAATACGATCCGGCCAAACACCACATCGTATCCAACGCATCGTGCACCACAAACTGTCTGGCTCCTGTCGCGAAGGTTCTGAATGATCGTTTCGGGATCGAAAAGGGGTTCATGACCACGATTCATTCCTACACAAATGATCAAAAAATTCTGGACCTTCCCCACAAGGATCTGCGAAGGGCCCGCGCGGCGGCAATGAACATCGTTCCCACCACGACCGGGGCGGCGAAGGCCGTTGCTCTGGTGATTCCTGAGCTGAAAGGCAAATTTGATGGGGTCGCCATGAGAGTTCCGACCCCCACTGTTTCCATGATTGACTTTGTTCTGGTCCTTTCCAAATCCACGACAGTTGAGGAAGTCAACAACGCTTTCAGGGAAGCGTCGGCCGGTAAGCTCAAGAATATCCTTCGAGTGTCGGACGAGCCCCTTGTATCCATGGACTTCAAGGGGGACGACTTTTCCTCCATCGTGGACGGACCGTCCACCATGGCAATGGGGAATCTGGTGAAAATAGTGGCCTGGTATGACAATGAATGGGGCTACTCGTGCCGTGTGGCGGATCTTGTCAGCTATATGGTGAAAGAACGGGTTTTGGCATAGTGCGACAGCGCCGTTCTTGTCGCTTTGGGGTCCCCTCTGCTTACATTTGGCGTTGTAGTGATAGGACAGGGAGGTCATCATGAACAAGAAAACAGTTGCAGACATAGATGTGAAAGGGAAACGCGCTCTGGTCAGGGTGGACTTCAATGTTCCCCTCGCAGATGGAAAAGTTTCCGACGATGCCAGGATACGAGCCGCTTTGCCCACGATCCGAGCCCTCCTGGATCGCGGTTCTGTGGTGATCTTGATGTCCCATCTGGGGCGTCCGGACGGAAAGGTCGTGGAGAAGCTGCGCCTCGCCCCTGTGGGCGAAGTCCTCTCCACTTTGCTGGGCCGCCCTGTAAGGACACTCAGCGATTGCACAGGGCCGGAGGTGGAAGCTTCATGCAGGGAAGCGAAGCCGGGGGATGTGCTTCTCCTGGAGAATCTTCGCTTCCATCCGGAGGAGGAGAAAAATGACCCCTCTTTTGCCGGAGCTTTGGCATCATTGGGCGATATCTTCGTGAATGATGCCTTTGGAACCGCCCACAGGGCCCACGCTTCCACGGAAGGAGTGACCCGTTACCTTCCCTCTGTGGCGGGTTTCCTGATGCAAAAGGAGATGGAGGCCCTTGGTAAAGCCCTCGAAAGTCCCGAGCGGCCTTTTGCGGCCGTTCTGGGCGGGGCGAAAGTGTCCGACAAGATCGGGGTGATTCGGAATCTTCTCGGCAAAGTGGACGTTCTCATGATTGGTGGAGGCATGGCCTTCACTTTTCTAAAGGCGAAAGGATACGAGATCGGGACCTCCCTTCTGGATGAGAAGCATCTGGAAGAAGTCAAGGGGATTCTTGCCGCATCCGGGAAAGTGGGGATACACCTTCCCCTGGATGTGGTTATTACTCAGGAGGTGACCAAGAACACTCAATTCCAGGTCGTGGATGCAGGAGCGATGCTTCCCGGCTGGAAAGGTGTGGATATCGGGCCCAGGACGTGCGTCGCTTTTGAACAGGTGCTGGGACGGGCAAAAACGATTGTCTGGAACGGCCCTATGGGGGTTTTTGAGATACCCGAATTTGCGAAAGGCACGGAAACCGTAGCCAGAGCCATTGCGGAGAGTTCGTCCACAAGCATCGTGGGAGGCGGAGAGTCCGCTCAGGCAGTGGAGCAACTGGGACTTTCCCCCAAGATTACCCATGTATCCACAGGCGGAGGCGCTTCACTGGAGTTTCTGGAGGGGCGTGTTCTTCCGGGCGTCGCGGCTCTCCTGGACAAGACATCAGCGCCTGTGGCGCCGTAGGGGGTTTTCATGCGGACACCGATATTGGCGGCAAATTGGAAAATGCACAAGACCATCAAGGAAGCCGTAAACTTCATCCTTTCATTGAAAAGAGAGCTGCCCCAGAACCATGACAGGGATGTGGTGATTTGTCCGCCTTTTCCGGCTCTTTCGGAAGTATCGAAGGTATTGGACGGCGGTATCAAGCTGGGCGCCCAGAACCTTCACTGGGAAGAGAAGGGGGCGTTCACGGGCGAGGTCTCGGCTGAAATGCTTCGGGACGCAGGGTGCCAGTATGTCATTATCGGCCATTCCGAGAGACGCAAGTATTTCGGCGAGAGCGATGAATGGGTAAGCAAGAAAGTCAGAGCTGCGCTGAACTGGGGGCTTCGTCCCATTCTGTGTGTCGGCGAGACGCTCGAGCAGAGAAAAGCCGGGCAGACGCGAGAAGTAGTATCCAGGCAGGTTAGAGCCGCACTCGAGGGCCTGACTCCCTCCCAAATTTCGCAGATCGTCATCGCCTATGAGCCGGTATGGGCGATCGGCACAGGGGTCACCGATACGCCCTCTGAAGCCAATGAGACTTGCGGCATGATCCGGCAGATGCTTGAAGAGCGGGCCGGCTATGAGGGCGCTCAGAAAGTCAGAATTCAATACGGAGGTAGCGTCAAGCCGGAGAATATTGACGGTTTCATGGCCCAGAAGGAGATAGACGGGGCCCTGGTAGGGGGAGCTAGCCTTGATGTGGCGGCCTTTGTTCGGATTGTTCGATTTGAGGCTCTTGCGGGCCGCAAGTAAGGCGGAGGATGCACCACGGAGACACGGAGTACATAGAGACGAATGAAAAAATAGTGATGAAATCCGGTTAAGTTTACCCAAAGAGAGATGAACGAAAATGAAAGACCCGAAAAAAGTTCTCTTGATGATACTGGACGGCTGGGGAATCAATCCTTCCCGTGAAGGAAACGCCATCGCCCAGGCTCACACTCCTAATATGATCCGATTTGCAAAGGAGTGTCCTTCCACCTCATTGCTTACCTCAGGCGCCCATGTGGGGTTGCCCGACGGCCAAATGGGAAATTCCGAAGTGGGGCATTTGAATCTGGGCGCCGGGCGGATTGTGTATCAGGAGATCGCGAGAATCAGCAAGGCCATTCAGGATGGTTCCTTTTTTGAGAACCCCGAATTTCTTCGTGTGATGAAACACGTTGCAGAGCACCAGGTTGCCCTGCATCTTCTGGGTCTGGTCTCCGACGGCGGTGTTCACAGCTCCATGGATCATCTTTTCGCACTCCTTGAGATGGCACAACGAAACCGTGTCCCCCAGGTTTATCTCCACGCGTTTCTGGATGGCCGTGATACACCTCCCGACAGCTCCTTGAAATATCTTGGGCAGGGGGAGGAGCGCATGAAGTCTCTCGGCCTGGGAAAAATCGCCACAATCGCGGGCCGCTATTATCCCATGGATCGCGACAAGCGATGGGATCGGGTCCAGATGGGCTACGACGCCCTCGTCTTCGGAAAGGGTGTCCCTGCCGCCTCCGTGGATCAGGCGGTCCGGCAGTCTTACACAAAGGGAGTGACGGACGAATTTGTGCTCCCGACTGTCATACAGGACGCGGAAGGGCGGCCTGTTGCTTTAATAGGCGATGGGGATGGCGTCATTTTTTTCAATTTCCGGGCCGATAGGGCGCGACAATTGACTTCGGCTCTGGCTTTGGATGATTTCTCCGGCTTTGACCGCCCGACGAGACCCAAAATCGCTTATGTGTGCATGTCCGAATATGATGACGATTTCAATCTCCCCGTGGCTTTTCCAGTGGAGAACATTCGCAGGACAATCGGGGAAATCATAGATGCCGCCGGTCTTCTCCAATTTAGAATCGCCGAGACCGAGAAATACGCCCATGTCACCTATTTCTTTAATGGGGGGAGGGAAGAGCCCTTCTCAGGGGAGGAGCGGCAACTCATCCCCTCTCCGAAAGTCGCCACCTATGATCTCCAGCCCCAAATGAGCGCAGGAGAGGTCACGGAGAAGCTGGTTTCCGCGATTCAAGCGGACCGATATGCCTTCATTCTCGTCAATTATGCCAACTCCGATATGGTCGGCCACACCGGCATCATGGCCGCAGCCATCCAGGCCGTGTCTTTTGTGGATGAATGTGTGGGAAAAGTCGTGGAAACGGCTAGAAGCAAGGGATGGACGGTTCTCATCACAGCAGATCACGGCAATTCCGAGCTCATGATAGATCCCGTCACAGGAGGACCCCATACCGCCCATACGACGAATCCCGTCCCCTTTCACATCGTTACGGACAGAGAGATAAGACTCGCCCCAGAGCAAGGGATCCTTGCCGATGTGGCTCCCACTATCCTGTACTTGATGGGAATCGAGTCACCCCCGGAGATGACAGGCA
>JACPDT010000343.1 GCA_016183865.1 Armatimonadota bacterium
GGCCACTTTTGTCTCTGGTTCTCTATGCTCAAAATTGTCGATCACCAGATTCGGAGCACTGAAAAGCTGCTCTCCTGACCAAAGAATCGCTCCCCTTTTCTCCCTTCTCACATGCAAACTCTTGCCCGCAAGAGAATAACTGTTGACAATGCACTAGAAGCGATGGGTCTTGATTTGTCCTGCCGTTTTTCCGGCAAAAACCTTGTCGAGTGTGCAGAGGATGAGGTTTTTTTCTTTCGCCGTGGCGGCAATGATGGCGTCCGGCATCTTGAGGCCGAGGGATTTTCGGAGCGTGGCTGCTGAGACTGCCTGAGAAAATTCGCCGAAGGGGAGCATTTCGATTTCTCCGGCCTCCAGGATTCGTTTCAAGGCCCTCGCGTCCGCCTGGGCGCAGCCGGCGAGGAATTCGGCGACGCAGAGAATGGATGTGTGGAACCGGTTTTCAGGGCTCTCCAGCAAGGCGTTAAGGGGTGCAACTTTCTCGTGTCCCCCGAACCAGCCGATCAACACGTTCGTGTCGAGAAGGTATCCGGCCATCAATCCCATTCCGCCCGCAGTTTCTTCTGCGGCGCCACGGGGTCGCTGACCCCGCGATAAACAGGCGATGTCCCGCGAGCCTTCTTGAGATTCTCGAACGCCCCGTGAGCTTTCCGTCGCGGCTCAAGGTGGTTCTTCAGCGCTTCGTTGATGATCTTTGTCATGTTCGCGCCAGGACGACGGAGAGCTTCTTCTTTTATCCGACGCAGCAATCGGTCTTCGATGTACAAAGTGGTTTTTTTCATGTCCTGCTCCTGATGCCATTATGACAGAAATCTGTATTTCTGTCAAGTTTTGGATTCGCGGCACGGCAGTGCCGATATCGAAGCATCAAGAGTCCTGCTTCAGGATCCAGCCCAGTGTTCCCAGGGTGGTGAGGACAACGCCTGCGATCGTAACGGGCATGAGAGACGCCGCCCCCGTAAGGGCTTGAACACCCAGTCCGACGGCAGTGAGACAATCCCCCACGCCGATCATTCGCTCCATGGCTGCGGAGTTCGGGCGCCGCATCTCATCGTCTATTGGTGCATAAACCGTCAATAAACAGATTCCCAGGAACCCTTGAGCAAGGGCCAGGATGGGGACCGCGCCGGACACGACGGATTGAGGAGAGCTTGTCAAGGCAGTAGCAGCCACCAGATCCACGGCATCCGCCCCTGCCCGGCTCAGTCCTTTTACAAATGCGTCAGTCATGGGATCCCTTGCGGACTCTGGTCTGGATTGTAACCGTATTGCGGTCCCGGGCGACGAGAAGAGCGCAAGCTGTGGCGTTATTGTGGACATTTTTCCGGCCTCCTTGTTTCTTGGCAATCAGGAATCATGTTTCAGAGCCCACCCCAGAGTTCCGAGGGAGCTTACGCCCACGCCGATGAGAGTCACCGCCGCGAAAGGAGGTCCTCCTCCGCTAGCCTGGCCTATCAGACCCGTGGCTGTCAGCAAATCGCCGAACCCCACTACCCGCTCCATGGCCTGGGCATTGGGTCCGCCTCTGTAATCCTGGGCCGCGGAGTGAACCAGACGCCCGACACCCAGGAAGCCGTGTGCAACTCCGAGCAGGAGGCCCCCGTGTAGCTCTCCCTGTTGTATGGAAGAGTTCATCATCACGAAAGCATCGGTCAGATCGGCCGTGTTGATCGCCGCCCGTGTTCCCAGCTTTGTGAAGAGGTTCGTGAAATTGTCTTGAGTCGGCTCACCCTTTGTCCAGGAAACGGACGATCGAGAAAGACCCTGGTCCCAACCTGCTGCGGGTTGCAGTGAGATCGTCATGCTTGCTTACCTCCGATGCCTTCTACTCAACATTTTCCTGAATTGTTCCGAAGAGTGCGACAAGGTCCCCTGCGAAAGTGACGGCGATTCCGACTGGCCCGGCGCCCAGGGCTGTAGCGAGTTGCCCGCATCCCGCAAGAAAATCTCCCACAGCTTTTTGCGCGTGTTTCGGAGTTCCAAGGGAACGCATGCAGTCGCTCCCTGCCAGCTCGCAGATTGAATAAATTCCCCTCATTACTCCCACGGTCCCCATGAACCAGGCAGCAGCCTGATTGGTGGATATTGAAGCATCTGTGACATACCCCATATACGCATCCACTGCCGTCACGGCCGCACGAGGGGCGATGCTCAGAAGTGTCGAGGATGTAGTGGCGCCCAGCGCCTTGTCCTTAAGTCCATAAGAGCCTGCCAGTCCAAGCTTTTCCATTGTTTCTCCTCCTCAATATGTTCCTTATGATCTTAATGATCTTACTTTTTCCCCAATTGTCTGGCTACTTCTTGTTCTGCCACAATCTTGCTCACTACGGCGGAAGCTCCGGCCACTGCCGCACCTTTCAGGATTTCCCTCGCCAATGAGGGCTCCTGTTGTTGTTGCTGCTGCTGAGCCGCCTGTCGGGCCCTTTCCTGAGCCTGGGCTTGCTCCCGTCTTTCCTGCTCCGCTCTCTGCGCTTCTCGTTGCTTCATTTCCTTTTCCATTGTGGAGGCTTTGTTCACGCAGAAGACTCCCAACATGAGCAGAGCCACCGAGCCGAAAACTGTTCCCACAGGTGAGAGCATCAAGACCTGCGGGGCGCTGCCGAAAAGGGTATTGGCGAGGTACGTTCCCACAAAGGGGGTGGCCGCCGAGGTCGTCAAGAGGCCGACCCCTGTTGTCATAAGAAGTACCGAACCGACCTTGGAAGGACCATTGTCGGCTTTTTGAGACCCCGCCTTTCTCAGCTCACCTTTCTCAAGTTTTCCCTCAATGTCATCCAGTTTCTCCCGCAACTCATTGTAGTTCTTTCGCTCAGCCAGGGCGACCCCAACCACTCCGCCTGTAGACAGGCTGAGGAGGCTCGCAAGTGTGGGATGCTCTCTCACGAAGCTTGAGAGGTCCTCCAGGGCATCGGGGGAATTCTTGGCCTTGGCGTTCGCGTTCAGTATGTTCTTGAGCTCCCGGATCTCCCTTTCCAGTTGAGCAGTCTCTGAGTCGCCGACAAGAGCCGTATCCTGCGAAGAGGGAGTCTCTGAAGGCGCAGAGGTGCTTTGCGACGCGATCCGGGATAATCCAGACCCGGGCCGTTGCACCGCTGGATTTATCTGTATCATGGTGCTCATTCCTCCTCTTCCGCTTGTCTCACCCTAAGAGTCCTTTTGCCTTCTCAGCGCCGATCTTGTGCCCGATCGCGGCGCCGGCCAGACCTCCACCGACGACAGCCAGAATGTATATTCCCGCACCCAACGGGGGAAGCAAGCCCGCGCCTGAAGCCACTGCAAGCGTCACTGGAGCCAGAGTCGCCCCGCCGATACCGCCTGCCACCAGGCCGACCCCGCCGCCCGCCAGACCCAGGGGCACTTCGGCCAAACTACGGAGGCCCTTGCCGACGGAGGATCCGTTGCGGGCGAGTCCGTATCCCACGGCTACACCGCCTGCCGCGATTCCTGCTTGAGTGAGCAGGGGATGGTCTTTCGCAAACTCTACGACCTGATCAGTTGTCTGGTCCAGATTCTGTCCGATTCCTTCAAAAAAGCCGGTCTTCTCCTGGGGGGGGACCGATTCCGTTTCCCCCTGATTCACGCGGCTCTTGAGGGCTTGGAGCTCCTGCCTCAGTGTGGCGATCCTGGATTGCTGGTCCTGGGAATTGACTATCGCTTGTGTCATGGCTTAGCCCTCCTGGTTCTTGTACTTGGCCACAGCCTGGTCGGCTACGACCTTGCTCACTACTGCCGAGGTCCCGATGATCGCGGCGTCTTTCACAAGCTCCGCAGCGACGGGATACTTTTTCGGCAGGGCTTTGACCCGCTGTGCGGCATCTTCAAAAACGCCCTTGTCCTTCAGCTCCGTGATCAAGAGAGCCGCAACGGCGCCTCCGGTTGCCGAAATCAGGGCCGCTTCCGACGGGTGATCCCGAAGCCACTCATCTACCGAATCCTTGGCTTCCTGTGCCATTCCGGGAAGATCGGCAACTCCGGCTTTCGCCTTTTCGGCATAATTCTTGAGGGCTTCCTGAATGGAAGGCTCCTCATCCCGTTTTGCAAGAAGAGCTTTGATTTCCGCGATGTCCTGTTGCAAGGCCGCCAGTTGTGTGTCCACATCTGCGGTCTTCTGGGGCGGGGCCTGTGTTTCTTGTGTGCTCCATCCGGTCTCAATCCGGACTGCGGATACTGTGTTGTCTGCCATTTTGGCTACCTCCTCAAGCTGATTGTAGTTTCCATGATAGGAAAACTTTCTCACAGGCTTCTCTTTTTTGCTTCATAGGGAAATCACCGGGGGTCTCAAAACGCCAGATCTCTTGGAGAAATGTGAATAAGCCGTGAACTTACGGGAAGAGAGTCAGTCCGGGCGCCTGCGGTTCTGACGCGGAACACACGGCTTGCAGGAGGGACCAGAGGCGATTATAAGCCAGGGGGAGGGCGAAGCGGCCTTTTTCCCAGGCGGAAAGAAAGGCTGTTACAACTCTTGGGTCAAATTGCTTGTCTGCCCCTCTTTTGATTCGATCCACGATTCTCTCCGCAGGCAGGGCTCTGCGGTAGGCGCGCCTGCAGGTGGTGGCATCGAAGACATCGGCGACGGCCATGATGCGGGCGCCAAGGGGGATCTCTTTTCCTTTCAGGCCGCGATGGTATCCTCCTCCGTCCCAGTGCTCGTGATGACCTCCCGCGATTTCCGGATATTTGAGGCGGCGGAGATGACCGATTCCTGAAAGAAATTCCTCCGTGTAAGGGGCATGGGTTTTTATGTGCTCGTATTCTTCTTCCGAGAGTCTTCCAGGCTTTCTCAGCACTTCATCACTGATCATGATCTTGCCGATATCGTGCA
>JACPDT010000346.1 GCA_016183865.1 Armatimonadota bacterium
CTCCTTGGAGCCGATGAGGGCGAGAACCTCCCTGTCCGGATCCAGAGCGACCCCAAAGCGCCGCTTGTAGTATCGCGCAACTGCCTCCCTGAAAGCCTGCGTTCCAGCGTAGGGCGGATAATTGTGGTTGGCCGGTTTCCTCACAGCCTCGCACATCTTCTCCACAATGGGGGAACAGGTGGGAAGGTCCGGATCCCCTATCCCCAAATTGATCACATCCACGCCCCTCCCTGCGGCCTCTGCCTTCATCTTGTCCAATTCCGCAAAAAGATAGGGGGGGATTCTCTCCAGCCGTTTTGCGATTTTCACTGATTTGCTCCTTTCCCCGGGCAAGCTTCCCTGTTTTACAGGTCTGAATTCAACGGCGGCTGCACTCATCCTGTTTTCACAGTCGTGGTCAAGCCCGAAGACCAATCGGCGAATCGAAGGCGGATGCTGGGCTTGTGATATCCGACACAGGCTCCGGAACCGATCTTCCCACCGCCACAATGAGCTCGCCTACGGTCTAGCTCATCGTGGGAAAAGATCCCCTGGACCGCACGGGGATGAAATTGACACCCTTACGCCTTTGCAGCAATTGACAATCTGCGGCATCTTGAGTATATTTGGAAAAGAACCAAAACGCGCCGAAGCACTGGAATACGATATGAGGTAGTCGCATGACATCACAGATCGTTATAGACCTTTGGATGCTGCAATATATGCTGAACGGATTCTTGGAGGTAGGTTGCGACCAGGCGTGCAGGAGAGACATTCACCTCTGGCTCGACCCCAACTCCGATTCGGTCTTGGATGCTTTGCGAGATTGGGAGGCGAGGGGATTCATTTCGATTTTGACCGAGCCAGGCAGTTGCAAGGAGAAAGATGTGTGCTTCAAGATTCTCAGGCCCATTGAGGCGATTCCGGAGCCAGAAGATTGGAAGATTGAGTGATGAAGAGTCATAACCGTTCAGGGGGCGGGGGTCTCTCTTGTCTTCCCGGGAGAAGGCGGGTCCGTCAGTCGGCGAAGCGGTGTTTCAGTAAGAGATGGATTCGCTCCAATTCCGGGGCGTAACGGGATATCCGCCCATAAATTTCCGCCGCGGTTTCTTCATTGTAAATGTGAGATGTGAGGTTGCGATCATCCAGCATGTCGAGCCAGAGCTGCTCGTCCTCCAACCAGTGGCTCTGGTAAGCCCTTCTCAAGGTTTCCTTGGGCGTATAGCTTTCGATCCCCTCAACGAACAGGCAACGTTTCAGACATTTCCAGCACAGCTCGAAAACAAACTCGAACCGCTGGATTGTTGCATCCCTCAGAACGGCTTTCTGCTCCAGGTCCATGCCTTGAATTTCCTTGAGCCGGCTGAGTGCCTGGCCGAACTGTTCAATGCTTTCCAGGGTTTTCGCCTGCTTTTGGTCGTTCATACAATGTGATTCCTTCGGTCAGAATTCTGTGTTTCAAATCGGACGAGGCCCTACTCAAGTTCACCAGATCAATCTTCAATAGAGTTCGAGCATTTTCCGCGATCTCTTCCACTGCCGACCATTCCCGGGAATCGGCCCGGGAGATGTCTATTGCCAGATCAATATCGGACCGCTCCTCGTAATCTCCGCGTGCCCGGGATCCGAACAGAATGACTCGCTCCACGTGGGTGAACTGCCTCAGCGATTCCACAAGGGCATCCATCACGGGGGCATAAGGCCTGGCGCCGGACCTTGCCATTGATATCCAACCTCGCCTTATCGTGATTTGAACCTCAGTAGCAAGTATATCATGGACAAGGTTTTGGGGTCAAGGAAAACGGTCCGACTCATCCCTTTCCCCGCTCTCCCTGTTCCAATGGCGGCAAATCGTGGATGCTTCGGAGACCGAAGGATTCCAGGAATGCCTCTGTGGTGCCGTACAGGAAAGGTCGGCCCGGGGCGTCGGATCGGCCCAGCTCCCGGATGAGTTCTCTGTCCAGAAGGTCCCGCATTATTTTTTCCACCTTGACCCCGCGCACGCCTTCCACTTGC
This sequence comes from Armatimonadota bacterium, assembly GCA_016183865.1. Classification (GTDB taxonomy): domain Bacteria; phylum Vulcanimicrobiota; class JACPDT01; order JACPDT01; family JACPDT01; genus JACPDT01. The sequence goes on from JACPDT010000346.1 coordinate 1,996, forward strand.
GCCTTTGAAATGGGCTGCTTGTATGCGATGATGGCGAGTGTCTCAAGGGCTGCTTTCGAGAGGGTGTCTTTTTGCGGGTTTTCCAGAATCTTGTGGACAAAGGGGGCACACTCAGGGTGTGTGGCCATCCGGTATCCTCCCGCCACTTCCCTGATTTGAATGCCTCTTTCCCTGTACTCGTCCTGCAGCTTCTGAACCAGTCCCCGCGCGGTCTCGGGGGAAAGGCCGAGGAGTCGCCCGAGCTCTTTGGGAGACAGGGGTCTTGTGGAAACGAAAAGGAGGGACTCGATCGTCCTTGTTGCGGCCTGCATAGTGATGGGGCCTTCAGTTGCCACTTTGAGCTGCTTGAATCCGGATCTCTCCAAAGGTTTTCTCCTGCCGAATCCGAATTCTCCCGATTCGTATCAGCTCCAGAAGGGCAAGGAATGTGATGATCAAGGCTTTTCGCGTCATATTCCAGGGGAACATCTCCTCGAATCTCATGACGGCCCGGGTGGTAACCAGGCGGACGATGTCCTCCATTCGCTGCAGGATATTGATCTCTTCCCTCTCCACAGTCACTTCCCGGGGGCGTTTTTCCTCTCTGCCTAGAATCTTCCCAAAGGCCCTCCATAGGGCGAGGGGAGAAACCTCAAGCACCAGCAACGGCTCCGACACCGCTTCTTCCCTTCGATAATAGAAGCATTGCTCGTCTTGAACGCGGTTCTCCAGGTATTCTGCCGCCTTTCGGATGTTGCGATACTCGTTCAATCGGGCCATGAGGGCTTCCTGGAGCTCCGCTTCGCTGAGCTCGTCTTCCGCGGGAGGCGGGGGAACAGGCAGGAGCATTCTGGATTTCCGCTCAAGAAGAAGGGCGACAAGGAGAAGGATTTCACCGGCGGCTTCCAGGTTCTCGGATTTCTGCCTGACCAGGAAATCCCCGTATTGAAGAATGATTTCCAGTATCGGGATATCGAGGAGATTCACTTTCCGCTTCTCCACCAGATGGCAAAGAAGATCCAGGGGTCCTTCAAATGACTCAAGCTGAATCGTCAGAGGCACTCGATCCTCCTAACAAAGCTTCATCGCACGTTTCACGTCTCTCAAGGTTTCCCTGGCAACACCACGGGACTTCTCCGCCCCTTCTGCGACGATCTGATTCAGTGTCTCCGGATGAGCCAGCAATTCGGCTCGTTTTTCCCTGATCGGGGCCAACTCTGCCGCTATACGCTCGGACAACATCTTCTTGCACGCGACGCAGCCCAACTTTCCGCTTCGGCAGTCCGCATCAATCGTGGGGACCAGGGGAGCATTGAAATACTTCTGAAGGCTGAAAACAGAGCAGATCTCCGGCCTTCCCGGGTCGTGCTTGTAGATTTTTTTCTCATCGGTGATCATCTTGTTGACCTTTTTTGCGATGACGGAAGGCTCATCGGCCAGATCAATCGTGTTTCCATAGCTCTTGCTCATCTTTCTCCCATCGGTTCCGGGGACATTCGGGAAGTCCGTAAGCTTCGCCCTGGGCTCCGGAAACACTTCCTTCTTGTACGTATGATGAAAGCGGCGGACAATCTCCCTGGCGAGCTCAAGATGTGGAAGCTGATCTTCTCCCACAGGCACGATATGGGCTTTCACGACAATGATATCACAGGTCTGAAGGAGAGGATATCCGAGGAACCCGTATGTGGCGATTTCCCCTCCGAGCTCCTGAATCTGGCCCTTATAGCTGGGGCAAAGCTCGAGCCAGGAAACAGGGGTGATCATTGCGAGGAGCGTCGTGAGCTCCGCGATTTCCGGCACATGGGACTGAACATAGAGGGTACATCGTCCGGGATCCACTCCTGATGCGATGTAGTCGCTCAGTACCTCCCGGATGTCTCCAGGGATGGAAGAGGGATCCTTAAAGCCGGTTGTGAGGGCATGCCAGTCTGCGATCATGAAAAAGGCGTCATATTCCTTCTGGAGGGCGATCCAGTTTCGAATCACACCCAGAAAGTGCCCCAGATGCAGTCTTCCCGTCGGGCGCATTCCGCTCAAGACCCGCTCCGCCATCACAAAACCCCCGCCAGGCTCAAAAGGAATTGAAAGGGCGGCCCCAGGATCAGATTGAAGGCCCCGATGTTCAGGAGGACAATGAGAAGAATGGGAAAAAGAAAGGGATTCCTTCTCTCGAAATCCACAAGACTGTAATGGGCTTGAAGGGGAAGAAGCTGTTTCAGAACATGGGATCCGTCCAGTGGAGGGATCGGGATCAGATTGAAAAGGGCAAGACTGATATTGACCACAATGAAAATGGTGAAAATCGCTGCCGCAGAATCAAGACTCCCGCGAACCAGGTGGAGTCCCACGGCAAAGAGGGCCGCCAGGAGCAGATTCGAAATCGGACCCCCTGCCGAGACCAGAATATCCCCCCATCGGGAGTTCCTCATATAGTTGGGGTTCACGGGAACGGGTTTCCCCCAGCCCGGAATGATTCCCATCCCGGGGTTCAGGATGCTGAAAATGATTACCAGAGTCCCGATGGGGTCCAGATGGGCCAGAGGATTTAGCGTAACCCTTCCATACTGAGATGGAGTGGGATCTCCTAGAGAGTCCGCCAGCCAAGCATGGGCAAACTCGTGAACGGCCAGGGAAAGAATGACGACCGGGATATAGAGCAAGGCCATGCCGAGAGACTCCACTACCCTTGCCCCCTTCGAGCCAGCTCACGGGATGCAAACTGAATCGCCTCCTCGTGACCGATGATCTCTCCGTCCAGTTGCGCCAGGAGCGCCTTGTGGAGCAATTGGCGGTAAACCGGTCCTGGTTGAACCCCCATTGCCTTCAAATCCTTTCCCGTGAGGTACCCCCTTAATTTCCTTAGTGTCGTCATGTATTCCTCCAGATTTCCCTTGACCCTGGGGTTTCGGACCTGGGACAGGATGAAAAAGACAACTTCATCGGAAAAATCCTGCAGTCGGTCCGCAAGACCGCCTGCCGTCATATCTTTAGCACTCAAGGCAGAGATCATTTTTCGGACTCCCTCTTCCGGCGTGGAAAGTCTCTTCATGATCGTCTTGGAGAAACGGAAGCGGTGGCAAACTTGCTCCGCGCTTTCCCTTGCCAGAGAAGCCAGTAGTGCGATGCAATAGAGAAGCCACAGCTTCAAGCTATACTTTTTCAGGAGCCCTTCGTATTCCTTGCCCGCTTTTTGGACGCCTTCCAGTATCTCGATCTGCCTCTGATCGAGCTTCAAATCGGGATGGATGACCCGGAGGAGCTTGAGCTTGTGGAGTCTTTGCAGAGCAGGGAGGGGATATTCCTCGGAAAGGATGAGTATCATCTCGTCCCGGATGCGCTCAAAGGCTACCTTCTCGAAGATATTTCCGTGGATCGCCTGTTTCAAGAGGGATTCCGTGTGGCCCTCCATCCGGAAGTGATGCCTCTGCTCAAAGCGCACGGCCCGGAATGCCCGGGTCGGATCTTCGATGAAGCTGAGATTGTGGAGCACTCGAATTACCCCATGCTGCAGATCTCTCAGACCTCCAAAGAAGTCCACCAGTCGGCCGAAATCCTGGGAATTCAATTTGAGTGCCATGGCATTCACTGTGAAATCACGCCTGTACAGGTCCTGCTTGATCGAAGAGGAAGCCACTTCCGGCATTGCGGCAGGGCGTGCATAGAACTCCGCACGGGCGCTTGCAACATCAATCTTCTGGCCATCGGGAAGGAAAACAATGGCGGTTCCGAACTGATGGTGGGACCTCACTCTGCCGTCCAGAGCAGAGGCCAGCTTCTCGGCAAAAAAAATCCCATCCCCTTCTACGACCACATCCAGATCGAGGTTCTCCACGCCCAGAA
>JACPDT010000347.1 GCA_016183865.1 Armatimonadota bacterium
GTCAGAATGAGGACGTCAGCAAGCTGTTGGAGGCCTACTCGCAGGCTATTCTGAATTCTGACTCCTGCATCCTGTCTACCTGAGTTGTTACTCAGACAGAGGATTTTTGACCCGGCGACAGAAGAAAACGTCCAGGAGGCGATCGAATCTTGAATACTCCAGATCTTCTTTTCGAAAATCGCATTCTTTTTCTGACGGAGGATCCTGAACTCATAAGATCACAGATCAAGGGCACTGCCTTGAGCGCCTGGCAGGGAGTAAGGCTCAGGGACCAGATAAGCACCGATGAGATTACGCCCGGATGGGTCTGTTTCAACTATGGCGACATATTGGGCGAATATGTTTTCATCGCCCTGAAACACGGGCCTGTGGGACAGAATGATGTGAAAGACTGGCGTTTCCAGGTTGTGGTATCCGGAAAAAGCAAGGGTTGCGGGAGCAGCCGGGAAAACGCTCCTCTTGCCGAAAAATATGCTGGAATTCGTCTGGTACTTGCTGAATCCTTCGAAAAAATCTATCTGCAGAACTGCCAGAATATAGGTCTTCTCACTTCCACCGATTTCGGACTGATCGAGCGAATCCAAAAGGGAGAGAAGATATCTCTTTCAGAGTTCCTGACTGGAGCGGATTCCATCACGGCAGATATTATTCGCATGGGCGGGCTCATGGAATACAGCAAGGCACGCCTTGAGGGCAAGGTTCTTCCTCCCACAATCAGGACCGCCGGCCGCCCTATGACTCTTGTGGAAAAGATCATCGCGGCCCACGGAGTGGATGACCCGAGGCGCCCAAGAAACGGAGTTCCTGCGGTCAAGCCTGGTGATTCGCTCTTCGTGAGGACCGATATCCGCTTCAGTCACGAGTATGTGACAGCCATGGCGGACGCCCAATATCGGCAGGCTTTCGGCCCCGACGCCTCCCTTCGGGATCCGGAGAGAGTTTTTGTTTTTGAGGACCATCTGATTCACCTGGAGAAGGTCATGCCGGAGAAACAACGGCAAATGGGGCTCCTTGAAAAGGTGCGCACCCTTGTACGGGAGCAGAGGGCTTTCTCTGAAAAACATGGGATCAAGCTATACTCAGCCGAGGGGTCAAGAGGGGCCGAAGCCATCTGCCATAATGCCACAGTTGAGGATATCGTGATGCCCGGTCAGGTGGTGATCGGCACCGATTCGCACACCTGCACCGCCGGCTGCCTGGGCGCTTTCGCCTTCGGGGTCGGGGCCACGGATATGGCGGCCGCGTGGTATTGTGGAGAAGTGAGGGTCAGGGTGCCTTCTTCCGTGAGATACGTGTTAAGGGGAACGAAACCCGAAGGAGTGTCCGCAAAAGACGTCATTCTTCACATTCTGAGCAGCGAATATGCAAAAAACGGACAGACTGTGGGGAAAGTGCTGGAATTCACCGGCGAAGGGCTGAGGGAGCTTTCCATGGATGAGCGGGCGACCCTTACCAACATGAGCGTGGAAGGGGGCGCCTTCACAGGGATCATCGCGGCGGATGAGGTTACCTTCGAGTATCTCTCCCGCCTGAGAGGAATCCCCCAGTCCGAGCTTCTGAGCCTTCGCCTGGAGAGCGACCCGGATGCCGAATATGATGCGGTCTTTGAGATTGATCTTTCCACCGTTTCGTCCATGGTGGCCGCCCCAAGTGATCCGAGAAACGGAGTGCCGGTGGCGTCTTTGAAAGACGAGATCCCTGTTGATATTGCCTATGGCGGTTCATGCACAGGGGGAAAAGAGAGCGACATGGATATGTATGCCCGGGTGTTAAGGGAGGCGCTCCTGGAGAAAAGGAAGGTGCCTGATGGAGTGAAGTTCTATATCCAGTTCGGATCACAGAGGGTCAAGGAGTACGCGGAACGAATGGGATATATGGATATTTTCGAGAAAGCGGGTGTTATCCTGATCAACCCCGGGTGCGGGGCATGCATCAATGCAGGGCCTGGGGTGAGCTCAAATCCCGATCAGATAACGATCAGCGCCATCAATCGAAATTTTCCCGGGCGTTCAGGGCCGGGCAAGGTGTATCTGGCAAGTCCCCTTACTGTGGCTGCCTCCGCGGTGGCGGGAAAAATCGTGCAGTACACGGCAGGCACCCTTGTTCGACCCTGATTCACTTCACAACAAGGACGGAGCAGGAGGCCTTTTGCGCGACTTCCCGACTCACGCTTCCCAGGAAGAACTGGGCTACTTTTCCCAGCCCCCTGCTGCCGAGAACGATGAGGTCCACCTTTTCATCCCTGGCTGTGCGGCAGATGACTTCAGCGGGGTCCCCCACGATGTGTCTTTGGGTGACTTTCACATCTCGATTGTCGAAAGGCTTCCGGGAACGCTCCAGGATCGCGGTGACCGCATCTTCCACAAGGCGTGGAACATCTCCCCTGGCGGTGTCCGGAATCCCGAGACCTGCGCCGAAGCCGTCCATGACGGCCCGTTCCGGTCCAGGCGCCACATAAAGCAGAATCACCTCGGAGTGAAACAGGCTTGCCAGCTCTGAAGCGGAGATCCCTGCAGCCAGCGCGGACTCCGAGCCATCCGTAGAGAAGAGAATCTTCTTGTACATTACGCCTCAACCGCACGGGCGGGGGATGGGGCGCGGTCTACGATTTCCTTGATTTCCGATTCCGAAAGAGTGTGGTCCGATTCCTTGGCCCGGGCGAGGACTTTTCGCACGAGAGCTTCATCAGCGGGAATGCCTCTCCTGCCGAGCCAGTATACCACATTTGATTCCCCCGACATGGGACCGACCTCGATTTCCTGGGTCCGTCCGACCCAGGAGGCGGGTATCCCGGAATAAACCTGATCTGATAGACGCAAGGCGTCCTGCTTCAGAGGCGGACCGGCCTCGCGCTCCTTCTTCTCAGCCTTGATGATGGCAGCGGCATGAATCCCTGAAACGGTCCGAAAAGCATCCTTGCCGATTACGGGATAGGTATGGGGGATCGGCACGTCACAGGCTTGTGAAACCGCCTCGCAGTACTTGCTCAGGCTGGTGAGGTCGTTCCTGATCGCCCCCAGGAGCTTCAGATTGACAAGGATGAGATCCATGGGGGCATTTCCAGCGCGCTCCCCGATTCCCAGGGCCGTTCCATGGACCCTGTCGGCGCCGGCTTCCAGGGCGGCGATGGCATTCAGCACCCCCAGGCCCCTGTCCATGTGGCCGTGAAAATCAATCTTCACGGTCCTGCCGGCCTCTTTGACCAGTTTGACTGCGAAGGCGATCAGGTTTCTGACGCCCCGGGGCTCCGCATACCCAACGGTATCGCAGAAACAAATCCGGTCGGCGCCGCATTCTATGGCGGCCCTGTAAAGCTTCTCCAGGGTGTCCGGACGGGCCCTGGTGGTGTCTTCCGTTACGTACATGACGGACAGATTGTTCTTTACCGCATAGGTCACTGCTTCTTCGGTGAAGCGGAGCATCTTGTCCAGACCCCATCCTTCCACATATTGACGAATCGGGCTGGAGCCGATGAAAAGGGATGCTTCCATGGGGACTCCGGCTTCCTGGGAGATTCGGATGATGGGGTCAATGTCCACCTTGAGGGTTCGGGCGGCACAGTTGGGAAAAATTGGAAGCTTCTCTTTCGCAATTTCTTTCGCAAGTATCAGTGAATCCTCCGTGGCTTTGGCGCCGGCGCCGGGGAGCCCGATATTGGCGGCATGAATCCCCAGATCCACCATGAGATGAAGGATCTCCAGTTTCCTTGCAATGGCGGGGTTCTTGACGGACGGGGATTGAAGACCATCCCTCAAAGTCTCGTCATCGAACTCGATCTCTTTGTGGAAAACCGGCTTCCCTTCGGCTGTGTTCCAATCATAAATCAAACTCTCCAGAGTCTGTTCCAACGTCTTCACCCCCTGTATGCTGATAGGTAGGTTCGATTCGATGGGAGGTTTTCCTCTCCGTGTCTGCGCGGCGAAGAGCCTGTGAGGCGGCCGGCCTCGAAAGGATCGTTTGCGGCTCACGTAGAAATTAGCAGGTCAGTTCTTACTTGAAAGGAGCCACCTCCCCATGATTGACCTGGAAATGACAAATGAGCAAAAAGACCTTGTAGAGACCGTGCGCAATTTTGCGGCAAAAGAATTCGCCCCCTTCATCGGAGAAGCGGATCAAAAGGGGACTCCGATCTCGGGTACATTTCAGAAACTCACCCAGATGGGGCTTCCGGGGATCTGCATCCCAGCCAAATACGGGGGAAGCGGCATGGATTATGTCAGCCTCGGACTTGCCTGTGAAGAGATGGAATATGTGGATACTTCCCTTCGAACCATCCTTTCCATTCATGTCGGGCTTTGCAGCCTGGGCATCTATCAATGGGGCTCCGAAGAGCAGAAACAGGAATTCCTGGTCCCCCTTGCCAAGGGGGAACGGTTCGGGGCCTTCGGTCTGACGGAGCCGGATGCAGGCTCAGATGTGGCAGGGCTCAAATCCACGGCGAGGAAGGACGGGAACTTCTACATCCTGAACGGCTCCAAGATGTGGATTTCCGGAGCGGACCTGGCTGACACATTTCTCGTTTTTGCCTATACGGACAAAGAGCGGAAACACAACGGAATCTCCGCTTTCATCGTGGAACGAAGCAATGCAGGATCGGGATTCTCCACATTCAGCATCAAGGATAAGGCGGGCATCAAGGCCGGCAATGGCGGTGGAATGACCATGCAGGACGTAAAAATCCCTGCGAAAAACCTGCTGGGCCAGGAGGGCGAGGGTTTTAAGATCGCCATGAGCTGTCTGGACAATGGGCGCTACACGGTCGGCGCAGGAGCGACAGGGCTGATTCATGCCTGCCTCGATGCTTCGGTAAAATACGCCAAAGAGCGCAAGGCCTTCGGCAAGGCCATCGGGGAGTTCCAGTTGGTCCAGGAGATGATTGCCCGGATGGTCGCAAACTATGATGCATCAAGACTGTTGTATTGGAAAGCAGGGTGGCTCAAGAACGGAGGAATACGGGCGACCCGGGAATCGGCTCTATGCAAGTGGTTCGCCACCGTCTCGGCCTTTCAGGCCGCAAGTGATGCGGTGGAAATTTACGGCGCCTATGGTTATTCCGATGAATACCCTGTGGCCCGCTTCCTCCGGAATGCGAAAGGATCCGTTATCTACGAAGGAACCCAGGAAATCCAGAAGTTGATTCAAGGGGAGTATGCGATGGGAATTCGTCAGGACAGGCCCGTCCGATGCCCCCTTCCCCCGCATGAAGAGTATTCACTCGTAAAGTAAGCAGCACTTGGAACTCTTCGTTCTGGGCTCAGGGACATGTGTGCCGAGACTGACGCGGAATTCGTCAGGGTACGCGATACGAGCTGGGAAGAACCTGCTTCTCATGGATTGCGGCATGGGGACCCTCCATCAGTTTCTCCGATGCGGACTGGACTATTTTGATATTGATGCTGTAATGATCTCCCACACCCACCCGGATCACGTGGCTGAGCTGATTGCCCTCCTCTTCGCGCTGAACTACACACCTGGAAGGATGAGGACCCGAGTTCTTCCGATTCTGGGTCCTCCTCAATTCAAGAATTTTCTCGAATCCCTCTACATTCCCTTCCCCTGGATTCGGCCCAAGCCCTTTTTTGCGGTTGTTCGCGAGGCCCCTTTCCGCCCGATTACGCTGGAGTCTGTTGTAGTCGAATCCGTGCCTGTCCAGCACGGAGATACTCCGGCCATAGGCTACCGGATCAAAGAGGGAGAAAAAGTTCTGGCTTATTCCGGAGACTCAGGGGACTGCCCTGCTCTGGTGGAGTTGGGAAAAGATGCGGATGTTCTGGTCCTCGACTGCTCCGTCCCCTCCTCCCGGGGAGAGCTCCCTGTGCACCTGAATACGCTTCAGGCGGGACGGACAGCGGAGAAGGCACGGTGCAAGACCCTCGTGCTGACCCACATGTATGCGGTTTGCGACGACACCGACATCGCGGGGGAAGCAAGAAGGGAATTCACTTCAGGGAGGATCTTAAAAGCGGAAGACGGCATGAAAATCACGGTATAGCATCCAACCGTCAGAATCCGAATTCCTCAAGCTCTCTCAGGGTCAGCTCCATTTCCGATTTGGCCAGAGGCAGGGGGAGATTCCGGAGAATCAGCTCAAGTCTATGGATCTGTCTCTGCACTCCCTTGAGTTCAACGGTAAGCTCTTCCAAACGCTCTTCAAAAGCATCTCGAAAATAAACCTGAGACGAATCACCTGCCGATTCCCTGGCTTCACGAAGCTCCTTTTCCATCTTGGGCAGGGCTTTCTGGCATTCTTTCAGTTTTTTCTGGAGATTCTTCTTGACCTCTTCCGCCGTTTTGTAGAATTTCATCAAGCCAATTCTCCTTCCAGGACTTATTCTTTCTCTACCCGGCGATGCTTTCTCAGAGCCTCTATGCCTCTGTGGCCAGGGAGGTTTTTGACCGCAAATTCCGATAGACCTGGCCAAAGAGCTGTGACATCAGGATGGTCTGGTAGAACTGCAGGAATGGCCCGATCAGATAACCGATCATCACCATCCCGAGGATCCCCACAACGGTCCCGATTGCCATCCCTGCCGCAATATTTACCAGAAAGGCGATGGCATAGTCGCCGATGCAATCTTTGATTCGGGAGATCACGGCGCCAAGAGAAAGAGCCGAAAGCCAGTTTCCCGTTTCCGCGAAAAGCAGAAGGGCCATAGGAAGAAGAAAACCGGCCACTATGCAAAGGAAGAGACCCAGAAGAAAAAGGAGCAGGCTTCCACCCATCAGCGCCGCTATCCCTCCTCCGCCGCCGCCGTGCTCCCCTTTCAAAATCGCAAGCACAAAAGGCACTACAGAGGCGCCCAGGATTCCGCCCGGGATCAGGAAATAGATGAGACTGATCAAGATACACAAGAGCCCTTTTACGGAAAGATCGCCCCATTCGTCCCAATCGGGCAAAGGAGCCATCTCTCCCTCGATGGCCGATTTCATGATCTTGATTCCATAGCCCAGGGGAAGAAAAATGGGAAGGATCAGGATCTCGAAGACCCCTCCGATGAGGACCTTGGAGACCCATTTCTCATCCTGAAACGGCGCCTTGAAGACGGCATTCAGATCCAAAGACATGATTCAACCTCCCAACCCTCCCCTATCAGGGATGGGACAAACATAGCGAGTGTTCTTTCTTCCAGAAGGAGCCGGAAACTCCTGCCGAGAGATCCTATTGAGAAGGACCGGCTGGAACGAGACTATGGACTCCCTGGTCTGCGTTGATGCAAGTTTGATTCTGTAACTACTCAGGTAGACAGGATTCAGGAGTCAGGAGTCAGAATTCAGAATTTAGGATGCAGGAGACAGAATTCAGAATAGCCTGCGAATAGGCCTCCAACAGCTTGCTGACCTCCTCATTCTGACTCCTGACTACCTGAGTAGTTACGAAGTTTATCTGCTTTTCCGCGTCTTTTGAACCCTTCCGCAATGTTTGCGGCAATGGAGACGGCAGCGCGCCGAAATTGAGACGCCAGTCCATAGGTTTCAGAGCGGGGAAATGTCCGAGAAAAACGGTAGGCCGCAAGCACAAACTGGTGGGCTTTTTGCCACACCAC
>JACPDT010000348.1 GCA_016183865.1 Armatimonadota bacterium
CGAGGCCACTTTTGTCTCTGGTTCTCTATGCTCAAAATTGTCGATCATCAGATTCGGGGCACTGAAAAGCTGCTCTCCTGACCAAAGAATCGCTCCCCTTTTCTCCCTTCTCACATGCAAACTTTTGCCCGCAAGAGAATAGCTAGAAAGAAAATCCCCAAGCGTTTCGAGAACTCATGATTCGTCCTCCTGGTGCGGCATGAGTGATTCAATTGCAGTGACAAGATTTAGTAGATCCCGTTGTATTATGTCAAACACGAATTCCAAAGCAATGCAAATATTTTTGCGCACCAAACGGTTCCCCCTTACGAAACGCCTGTTTGCAGCGACAAGAACGATGACATCGAAAAGGAGCAGCTCGGGCCAGGTAGAGACGCTACGCTGAAACTGTCCATGAACCACCTAAGATTTTCAAAAAATTTGTCTTGACAAAGGGGTCCACTTTAGAGGGCCGCCGTAGTCGGGTCGCTGTGGGTTTCATACTTTTTTTAGTAGTGATATCTACATGAAATCAGGGTAAGGAAGTCATCATTGACGGCATACACCAGCCGATTAGTGTCGTCTATCCGACGGGACCAAAAACCGAATAGGATTTCCTTCAGTGGTTCCGGCTTTCCTATCCCTTCGAAAGGATGCCTTTTCGCATCTTCGATCAGTTTGTTGATTCGTTTCAGAGTTTTTCTGTCCTGGGATTGCCAATGAAGATAATCTTTCCACGCCTCATCGGTCCAGGCCAACCTTCTACTCATTCAGTAACTTTCTCTCTCGAATTTTTCCACTCTTATATTGTTGAACAGATTTGGATAGGTGAGCAGCATTAGCAGGCGATCTGAGGAGGTGGAAGGTTTCCAGGTAGCTGTTAAAAGTTTCCAAGGACATGATAACAGCATCTTTGGCATCACGGCGGGTAATTATGGTATAGTCTGCGTCCTCCGCTATCCGGTCCAATACTTCTTTCAAATTGTTTCGGGCTTGACTAAAATTAATCACTCTCATGGAATCCTCCATACTTGTCCCTTTTATTGTACAAGTATATCACATTTTCTCAACTTGTGCAATAATTTCAAACGGCATCCCGTTCCGACAACTCACCTGGGCTCACCTCGTGAGGAAGATACCACTCTCGTGTCAGGTGATCGTAGTAAGTCTGTCTCAAAGGTCGAGAAAAATCCGAACAGCCAGGCGCACCTTTTCTTGCAGAGTTCGGTCAACCAATACCCCATACCGCTTGCCCAGGCGGGAACGAGCCAAGGTTCGAATCTGATGGGCCAAGACAAGGGAGTCAGAGAGGACCCCGCCTGTTCCTCGCGGGAGGAAGACCTCTGTTGCATAGATTCTGCGATTTGGTTTATACGAAGTAAGGGGCAGTACGGCCGCAATTGGAAGCGTCTGATTGATCACTTCCCTGGAAATGACAAGAACCGGCCTCGATCCCGCTTGCTCAGACCCTTCGACAGGGTCGAGGGAAGCGTGGTAGATTTCCCATTGGAGTGAATTCATTTGGATGCCAGCCGCAATGTTTCGGCATCGGTTCTTTCAAAATCGGCCATCGTTTGCTTGATATCACTCATAAAATCCGGATCTCGTGCCGCTTCCTCGAATTCTCTCCGCAACCCTTCTTCGCGGAGTATTTTCAAGCGCTCTTCCAGCGCCTCACGCACGAGAGCACTGGCTGAATGGGCCAAGCCTGAATGAACTGCTTCACGAATTTCTTCAAGAATCCGCGAAGGCAAGACGAATGTGGCTTTACATTTTTGGGAAGTGGACATTTCTCTCACCGAGATTATGGTACCATATTATGGCTGATAATGCAATAACCCATGGGAGACTATTTTCTCCGCCGGTCATGGCTCTCCGGCCATGCACGGGTGTGGTTTTGGAGCTAATCCAAATTGCAAAAAAACCACACGCCTAACAAGTAGCTCAACCGAACGCACGAAAAAAGCACACGCCGGCCAGTGCATTGTCAACACTTGAATTGTGGGTTATCTGGTACAACGTCATTCCTGCGTAAGCAGGAATCCAGTATTATGATTCTGGATTCCCACTTTCGTGGGAATGACATAACCCCTAAAATAAAGGTTGACAGCCCACTAGCTCGATCGTTAGCCCAAGAGAATTGTGAAGACGCGTGCTCCACAGAATCCGCAATACGGAAGCAGGAATCAGACATTAAATTTGCCAATGGTAGATTCGAGCAGATTCTGAAGAACGGTGGAAAAAGGAGGATACTTCTCGCAAAACCCGGGTTGGACGGCCATGATGTGGGTGTGAAGGTTCTGGGGCATGCCCTCAAGGATGCAGGTTTTGAGGTTCTGTATACAGGTTTGAGAAAAACGATTGAAGAGATTGTTCAGAAATCGGTGAAAGATCGCGCCGATTTGATCGGTCTCTCCATTCTCTCGGGAACCCACGTTTTTCTTTGCAGGAAGCTGTGTGAAGAAATGAAAAAGCACAAATTGAATGTTCCCTGGATAGTAGGCGGCAATATTCCTGACACGGATGCGGAAACCCTGATGGCTGCCGGTGCAAGAGCAGTATTTCCAACAGGGACAACTATGGGCCAGGTCATTGCATTTGTGGCTGATATGGCTGGAGCTGCCACAAGATGACTACAACAGCAAAAGAAAAAGACAAAATCGAAAAAGTTCTTCTTGAATCGGGTATCGAGGTAAAACCGCTCTATACACGGGACGATGTCCTCAAGAGTAATCCCCTCGTTGATGATGAGCGTCCGGGCCAATACCCGTTCACCCGGGGCATCCACCCCCTGATGTACCGGAAGCGCCCCTTCACAATCAGGCAATATGCGGGGTTTGCTTCACCGGAAGAGACGAATGAGCGTTTCCATTTTCTGATCAGGAATGGACAGACCGGTCTGAATGTGGCATTTGATCTGCCGACACAAATCGGGCTCGATTCCGATGATCCGAGAGCGGCAGGGGAAGTCGGACGTGTCGGCATGGCGGTGGATACCCTGGATGATTTCGAAATCGCTTTCAGAGATATAGATCTTGACAAGATCACGGTTTCCCTGACGATCAACGGATCCGCCATTGTGCTTTTGGCGATGTATTTCGCGCTGGCTGAAAGGCGCGGATATGATCTCAGAAACCTGAGAGGCACTGCGCAGAACGATATTCTCAAGGAATTTGCCGGCCGAGGGACCTGGATTTTCCCTGTTGATTTTTCGGTAAAACTCGTAGTGGACACGATTGAATACTGTGCAAAAACTGTTCCCAAGTATAGTCCTGTCAGTGTTTGCGGCTATCACATAAGGGAATCGGGAGCCGACCCGGTGCAGGAGATGGCTTACGCCTTTTGCATCGCCAAAGCTTATATGGATGAAACGCTAAAAAGAGGTCTGAATATTGATGAATTTGCTTCACGACTATCCTTCAATTTCGATATACACGGAAATCTGTTCGAACAGGTCGCAAAATTCAGAGGAGCAAGACGGTTGTGGGCCGGCATAGTCAAGGAACAGTACGGCACAATGAATGACGACTCGTGCTGGATGCGGATGATCGCCGGAGGCGGCGGCGCGGGGCTTACAAAAGAGCAGCCTGAGAACAATATCATCCGGACTGCCTACTATGCTTTAATCAGCGCTCTCTCGGGCACCCAGACCATGGCATTCTGCACTTACGATGAGGCCTATACCATCCCCACTGAAGAAGCGGCGGAGCTCGCTTTGCGCACAATGCAGATTCTGATTCACGAAATGGGAATCTGTGATACTGTTGACCCCCTGGGCGGCTCTTATTATGTGGAAACGCTGACCAGCCGGTTCGAGGAAGCGATCCGGAAGACCATGGATGAGGTGGACGGAATGGGTGGAATCGTGAAAGCGATTGCCGGCGGAAAGATCCAGGAGGCAATTTCCCGTCAGGCATACGAACGCGAAAGGGCGATCCAGGAAGGCAGGCTCTTGAAAGTGGGCGTCAACTGCTACCGTAAAGAAGAAGAAACGAGAACAGTGGAGTTCCACCCATACAGTGCCGATGCGGCGACAAACCAAATCCGCAAACTGGAGAAGTTGCGCGCGGGGAGGGATCCCGAGAAAGTGCGGAAGGCTTTGGAAAACGTGAGGCGTGATGCGGAGAAGGATGCAAACCTGGTAGCGGCAACGATCGAGGCAGTGAAAGCTTACGCCACTGTCGGGGAGATCATCCAGGTGTTCAAAGACCTCCACGGTGAATATGAGGAGCCGATCTTCTTTTGAGCTGAAGCTTCTCCTATGCGGATTCCAGGCATTTCAACAGTGCCTGGTTGTCGGCTTGAGTCCCGATACTGATGCGCAGAGCGTTCTTGAGCCCGAATGGTTCCATTTCCCGCACAATTATGCTCCTATCGAGCAATCGCCGGTATAGTGCTTCTTTGGAAGAAGCATCCCTGAAGTTGACCAGGAGAAAATTGGCTTGGGACGGCACAACGTCGTACCCAAGCTGCTTCAAAGCATCATATAATGAGATGCGTTCCTTCGAATTGATCAGAGCGCTTCTGCGGATGTACTCTTCATCATCCAGGCCCGCGATCGCCGCCGCAACGGCGATATCGGTGACTGAGAAAGGAGTCCTGTGCGCTTCCAGCTCCTTGACAACACTCTCTTCGGCTGTGGCGTATGCGATGCGTAAGCCGGCAAGACCGTAGATCTTTGAGAAAGTGCGGAGTATGATCAGATTCGGAAACTGTGGCAACAGGGAAAGGGCGTTCGGATAAGAGCTGTCGGTCACATACTCCCCATAAGCCTCATCGAGTACCACGAAAGTATTCTTTGGTGTTGATTCAAGCAATCTCTGCACATCCCGGTGAGCAACAATCATGCCTGTGGGGTTATTGGGGTTTGCTACGAAGATCACACGGGTCTTCAATCCGCACAATCGGATATGATTTTCGATATCAATCCCGAGCCGGTCCATCTTGGAAAAAAGGCAGGTTCTCCCATTGATCCTGGACAAGATGCCATACATGGGAAAAGTCGTCTCTGAGGTCACTATTCCCTCATCTTGAGAGGTGAATGCCTTGATGATGATATCCATCATCTCCACAGAACCGGAGGATAGGGCGATGTTCCTGGACGACACCCTGTTCTTTTCCGCAAGGCGGTTTCTCAGCTCTTCCAGATCTTTTCCCGGGTAGAGGTGGAGCCGGGAGGCCATTTGGCGAACTGCTTTCACCGAAAGAGGAGAAGGGCCGTGGGGATTCTCGTTCTGTGACAGCTTAATGAAGTTCGTGAGCTTTTCCCTCGTAAGAACCATTCGTCTCTGCCGCCCCTTGCCTTTCCGAAAACAGAGCCTTGCTTATGTTGAACAGCACCTGTCTTCTGTACCATGCGCTCGCGCGCAGGTCCGAAATGGGTGATGCATGTTCCAGCACGTTCTGCGCGAATCGCCCGGCATCCTGCACGGTCATTGTCTCCAAATTTTTGCCCAGGAGAAGGGAGCAGGCGGAGTGCGCGAATCTTATGACAGGGGCCGCGGAACCGATGGCTATCCCTGAATGCACAACATTGCCGGAGGAATCGGTTTGCACATGGTAAGCAAGAGAGACCACCGAGCACTCCATGGAGCGTCTTGTTCCCACTTTGATGAAACCGGAAAACAAACGGACACCCGAGTTGGCCGGAACGAACACACTTTGCAGTAGCTCATCTCTTTCCAATGCGGTTTTTCTCGGTCCTAGAAAAAAAGAAGCCAGTGTTATGGTTCTTGCCTGGTTTCTCGAATTCAACAGCTCACACTCCGCCTCCAATGCCATGAGGGCACAGGCCCCGTCACCTGCAGGAGATGCCGTACACAGATTACCCCCGATTGTCGCCACCTGTCTGATCTGTGGTGAAGCCATGTCGGATGTCGCCTGAGCTAATACGGGCAAGTATTCCCTGATGGTCGGGTCATCGGCAAGTCTTGCGGCTGTGACGAGCGCACCGATCCGGATGCCTCTTTTCGTAACGGTAATCGCCGTGAATCGCTTGTCATTCAAGCGGGCCAGGTTGATGATTGTCCGGACAGGGGAACCGTT
Source organism: Armatimonadota bacterium (assembly GCA_016183865.1). Classification (GTDB taxonomy): domain Bacteria; phylum Vulcanimicrobiota; class JACPDT01; order JACPDT01; family JACPDT01; genus JACPDT01. The sequence continues at coordinate 6,025 of JACPDT010000348.1, forward strand.
TTTCCGCAACTCAGGAATGAGATCCGTGTATCCGGCGCCAAACCTGAAACCGGTCCGGGTCTTGATGATAGCCGAAAGAAGCTCGGACCGGGTTCCTGGGCTCTTGACTTCAAATTCCATGTTTCTCGACGATCGCTTTCAGGATGTTTTCCGGCGTCAAGGGCAGGCTGGAAATCTCGACGCCAAGGGCATCCGATACGGCATTGGCGATGGCCGCAGGGGTCGGAACAAGCGGCGCCTCGCCTACCCCTTTCGCTCCATAGGGACCCTCTTGATCCAGAGTTTCGACAGGGTAAAATCGGATATTGGGCACATCGGAAGCGGTGGGAAGCTTGTAATTGTGAAAATCGGGGTTCAGGACCCGTCCGTTCTCCACGATGAGCTCTTCCATAAGGGCGTGACCCAGGCCCATCACGACTCCTCCCTCGATCTGCCCCTGGAGTCCCAGAGGATTCAGAACCCTGCCCACATCCTGTGCCACATATACATCCAGAACCCGCACATTGCCGGTACATGTGTCCACTTCCACCTCAACGGCCTGGGAACCGAAAGCAAACGCGCTGGACACATTCCCCCGGTACTCCTTGTCCTGAAGCTCGCTGTTCGGTTCATAGAAATGGTTGGCGATGCACAGCTCATTGGGTTTTTGAAAATGAATCTCCCTGACCACCTTGTCCAGCTTGATCCGTTCCCCCGTAGTCATGGAACGAATGTATTCATCCTCATAAACCAGATCGGAGACCCCGGTTTTCAAGAGGGCAGCGGCCTTTGGAGAAAGAATCTCCTTCAGTTTGCCGACTGCGCCCAGGAGCGAGTTTCCTGCAACAAAACTGGTGCGCGAGGCGTGCACACCCACATCCCATGGCTTGATATCGGTATCCGAATTGATGACCCTGATCTTGTCCAGACCTATCCCCAATTCTTCTGAGGCAATCATTGCAAGGACGGTCTCCGAACCTTGCCCGATCTCATTGGAACCGGTGATGACGGTCAGGTAGCCGAAAGCGTCGAGTTTGACCGTTGTGCCGCAGCCGTCGGATCGGTAGATTTTCGCTCCTCCCGCGACATGCAGCATGGAGGCAAATCCCATGCCCCGCTTGTAACGGCGAGCTCCTGACTGCCGATCTCGTGTCTTGCCGTACCCGCTTTTTTCAATGACGGTTTGCAGTGCCTGCCTGTGACCGCAGGTTCTGTAGGTGAGTCCCTGTCCGGTTACCTCTCCCGGGAAATTAGCGTTGATCAATCGTATTTCCGCCCTGTCAATCCCGATCTCGCGAGCCATCACATCAATGTTTCGTTCCAGGGCGAACGTGGCTTGCGGGTTTCCGTATCCCCGCATGGAGCCTGCATAAGGATTGTTCGTATAGACGGCCCTGGCGGCAAATTTGCACGCAGGCACCCGGTAGAGAGAAGAGAAGGTCTGCATCATCACGAACGGAGTGGTCGCTCCCCAGGAAGTATAGGCGCCATTGTCCAGAATGATATCCACTTCCCGAAAAGTGAATCTTCCTTCGGTGTCGGCGCCTGTCATCAGATCTATTACCATCATCTGTCGCGTGGGAGAAGCCAGGAACTCTTCCCGTCTGTCGTATACTATCTGAACCGGACGTCCGGTCTTCATGGAAAGGATGGCAGCGATCGGCTCAAATGGGTACATATCCAGCTTACTTCCAAATCCACCGCCGATTGTTACCTGAATGACTCTGATATTGGAAGGCTCGAGTTTGAGGGCATGGGCCATGTCGCGTTGATACAGGAATGGAACTTGTGTGGAACTATACAGGGTCAGCCGTCGCTCGGTGGGGGAGTAGTCCGCGGTGATATTGCTTGTTGCCAGGCAGCAGTGAGTGACACGGGGCAGAAAGTAGCGCCTCTTGATCCTGCATGCGCTTCTGTTCTTCTCCCCTTCGAGATCTCCGTGCTCATAGTGGAACTCCTCTGCGATGTTCTTGTTCGAGAAGCTGTTCCGGCCGTACCTGTTGATTTGAGGGGCACTGGGCTCAAGTGCCCGGAAGGGATCGAAAATACCCTCTTTGACTCTATACTTCACCTTGATGAGAGACAGAGCTTTTTGGGCAATCTCTCGAGAAGTCGCTGCCACTGCCGCGATCTCATCCCTGAGGCAGCTCACCTCTCCTTTTTTCAAAATGGGATGATCCCTTTTGTGACTGATGTTATTCGTATCCACCGAATCTGCGGTTATGACGCAAGCTACGCCGGGGAGACTTGCGGCTTTCGAAACGTCAACCGCCACGATGTCGGCGCAGGGAAACTTTGCCCGAAGAACAGCGCCGAAAAGCATCCCCGGCAAGTTCACATCACAGCCGTATACCGCCTTGCCGCTGACCCTGACACCGGCATCCAGCTTTGGTGTCGGCTTTCCCACTACCTTAAGCTTTGTAGTGCTCATCCGGGTTTCAAGACCTCTTCCGCCGCATCCAGTATTTTGACATAGCCGGTACAGCGGCACAGGTTGCCTTCCAGCCCCTTCTTGATCATTTCCCGGTCAGGCAGGGTAGGGTGGGATGAAAACCTGTTTTGAAGCGACTTGATGGCAATCGCCATCCCCGGGCTGCAAAAACCGCACTGGATCGCCCCGTTTCTGATCAGGCTCTCCAAAACGGGATCCGGACCGTCTCCGGACAGCCCTTCAATGGTTGTGACCTCCTTGCCGTGAGTATTGACGGCAAGATAGAGGCATGAGTTGACTGCCGAACCGTCAATCAGCACCGAACAGGCGCCGCATTCCCCCTCAAGACAGCCCGGTTTTGTTCCCTTTAACGACAACTCATCGCGTATGAGATCGAGCAGGAGCATCGAAGGGGGGACCCTTGTTTTCACCTTCCTGCCGTTGATCGTAAAAGCGATCTCCTGAAACTCACCGCCCCTTCTCCTGGTGTTATCCTTTTTCATTTTGAGCCTCTCGAAATACCTTTAGTGTTGTCTCGATCCGGTCAGGTTTCGCGATCTTCCGGATCGCCCTTTCCAGGCAATCGGGTCCTACCGGAAAACCCTCCTCCATTGATGCTTTCCCGAGAATGAAAATGTTTCTCATGTCCTGAGCCCCCTCGGTCACGAGAACGGTTTTTCGGATATTCCTGGTAAGGTAGTCCAGGAGTGCAGCGGTACTCGGGTATTGTGCGCGGCCCGCCTGTACCGCATGCGGCAGGATCCTTGTTGTGTCAATGATTGCTGTGCTGTCCCGGTTCAGGTATGACAGGCACCTCTGAGCCTCCAAGAGCTCGAGCCCGATCAGGAAATGGGCTCCCCCTTTTTCGACAAAACCGAATGTATTCTCACCGAATGTTATGCCTGTGACTACCGACCCCCCTCTTCGGGACAGCCCCCTGATTCCGCTTGCCGCTGCCGGGAGATCGGCCTGTAGAGCCGCTTCGGCGAGCAGATCGGTGAGGTAGAGCACCCCCTGGCCTCCAACACCGGCTATGATCATCTTGACCTGTTTCATCGTCTTTGCACTGATCTACGCAGGAAAACCCAGGACTTGCTGCTTACTGCGTCCTATGCTCCACCCAGATGTATTGAGGGGGCAGTTTGCCGCGTTCGTCCGGCATTGTTCGTGTGACAATGGCACGGGCTTTGGGACTGTAGTCAGGCATCTGTCTTGGGTGCGGCACAATTTTTCCGTCTGATACCTTAAATGGGAATTTCCTCAGCACTTTTCCCCCGAGGGACACCACAGCAATCCAGTCCCCGTCCTTTCCCTGAACATGCTCTGCCTTCATCGGAACCTTAACGCTTCCAGCTTTTTCAAAGAATAGATCCACATCCCGTCCCTCTGTTCCCTCAAAGCGGAACCCTTCCCTCAACTCACCGCCGGCAACAGGTTTTCCCTGGTATTTCAGCTCAATCTTCACCATGTACCCGGCTTTTTTGGCGAGCTTGTCCATATCGTCGGTGTCCTGCTTGGAATTGTTCGTCCAGTAAAATCGGAACCTGGTTCCTTCATCAGAGATGATAAAAGCGCCCAGTGTCTCCCAGCCTCCCTTGATGGCAAAATAACTGGGTTTCCATGAAATCACCTCAAAGGGCTGCTCGAGAATAAGCGCGCTGGAGGCCTCGTTGTAAAACATCATCTTAAACTTTCCGGGCTGGGA
>JACPDT010000052.1 GCA_016183865.1 Armatimonadota bacterium
CCCTCAACAAGCTTCTTCCCTTCCAGAAGGAGGATTTCAAGGGGATTCTCGGCGCCATGGAGGGTTATCCGGTCACGATTCGTCTCCTCGACCCCCCCCTCCACGAGTTCCTTCCCCAGCTCGATGAGCTTCTTGTCGCGGAAACCAAGCTGGAGCTGGAGAACCGTCAGCCCGGGTCCTTCTCTCCCAAGGAGCTTTTTGATCTTCTGGAAACCAGGGAGGTTCTGGAATTCCTCAAAATGGATCAGCTCCTCTCTCTCGCCGGAGGGACCTATGGCGCCATCCTTCAGGAGATGAAGAAGCTCCCGCTCCATGAGCTGATCCCTCAGGAGATGACTCCAGAAAGAAAGGAAGCGGTTTCGAGCCTTTTCAGATACAAGGAGTTCGTTTCCTGGCTCCTCGATACCAAGGAAAAGGTGCTGGAAAGGGTGCGACAATTGCATGAGTTCAACCCCATGTTGGGCCTCCGGGTCTGCAGGCTGGGAATCGTCTTTCCTGAGATTTACCAGATGCAGGTTCAGGCCGTCTTCGAGGCCGCCTGTGAGCTGGTTTCCGAAGGTGTTCGGGTTTTCCCTGAAGTGATGATACCGGGTGTAGGCCATGTGAATGAGATGAAGTTCACCCGTAAGCTCTCCCAGACTGTTGCCGAGAGAACTATGGCCCAGCAGGGCTTGAGCGTTGCATACAAGATTGGGACGATGATTGAGCTTCCCAGGGCCTGCGTCGTTGCGGATCAGTTGGCCCATTTCGCCGAATTCTTCTCATTCGGCACCAATGACTTGACCCAGACCGTGTATGGGTACAGTCGTGATGATGCCGAGAAATCCTTTGTTCCCGAGTACCGGAGGAAGGAGATCCTGGAGCACAATCCCTTTGAGATCCTTGACACTGAAGGGGTCGGGGAGCTCATGGAGATGGCCATCAAGAAGGGGCGGGGCGTAAATCCTGAGCTCAAGGTCGGAATTTGCGGCGAACATGGGGGAGAGCCCAGCTCGGTGCACTTCTGCCACAAGGTCGGACTCAACTACGTGAGTTGCTCCCCTTATCGGGTGCCCATCGCCAGGCTCGCGGCTGCCCATGTGGCCCTGGCGGACACCGGCTACACCACCGCCTGATGCCGGAGACATCAGTGCTTATTCGTGAAAGAATGGAGGAGAGAGAGCGCCGGATTCTCTCTCCTCTTGCCGTAAAAAGCGCCGAATCCAGGGGAAGAGAGGTCCCCGAGAGGGAGTGCGATGTCCGCACCTGTTTTCAGCGGGACAGGGACAGAATCATGTATTCCAAGGCCTTCCGGCGGCTCAAGCACAAGACCCAGGTTTTTATATCTCCTGAAGGGGACCATTACCGCACCCGTTTGACCCATACCCTGGAAGTCGCTCAGATCGCCCGCACGACTGCCAGGGCACTCCTCCTGAACGAGGATCTCACCGAGGCCATTGGATTCGGCCACGACCTTGGCCATGCTCCTTTCGGACATGCGGGCGAAGAGGCTCTGGATGAGGTAATCAAGGAATATGCTCCCGACCAGGGATTCAAGCACCACATCCAGAGCTTGCGCGTTGTCGAGGAGCTGGAAGGAGCGGGCGGCCTGAATCCCACCTGGGAGGTGAGGGACGGCATTTCCCACCACACCAAAGGGAGAGACAACCTGGAGATGAACACGGACTACCTTCCTTCCACTCTCGAAGGGGAGGTGGTTCGGATCAGCGATCGCCTGGCCTACCTCAACCACGACATTGATGACGCCATCAGGGGGGGGATCCTGAGGGAAGAGGATTTGCCCGATTGCATCGTCCGCCTGGGAGAAAATGTCTCCCAGAGGGTGAATGCCATGGTCAGAGACATCATAGAGAATAGCTGGGAGCGGCCCCGCATCGCCCTGAGCCCGGAGATGCTGGCCCTCACGGAAGAAATCAAGGAATATCTTTTTGATGCCGTTTACCTGAATTCTCAAGCCAAAAAGGAAGAAGAAAAGGCGAAATCCCTTGTTCGAAACCTTTTTCGATTCTATATGGAAAGATTTGAGAGCTTCTTCCCCCAGGCCCATGAGGAGACAACCGCACAGAAGGCGAGACATGTCTGCGATTACATTGCAGGAATGACCGACCGCTTCGCCATAAGCCGGTTCGGGCGGCTCTTTGTCCCAAAAGTCTGGAAGCTGGAAGATGAGGCCCAGTCCGTTGAGGACTTCGAAGCTCAAGGGCGCCCCGGGAGAGGGTAAGTGGAAGGTACGGACCTGAAAGAGGAAATCGCGAGGAGACTGGGAATCGCCCAGGTTGTTTCCTGGTACGTGCATCTCGTTCACCGGGGGAAAACTCACAAGGGCCTGTGCCCATTTCACAGCGAGAAGACCCCTTCTTTCACCGTCAACGAGGAAAAGGGCTTCTGGTATTGTTTTGGCTGTCAGCAGGGCGGGGATTTGTACCATTTCGTTCAGAAAATCGAGAACATCTCCTTTATGGAGGCCCTGGAGCTTCTGGCCGGAAAGGCAGGTCTCGATCCCGACGATTTCCGCAAAAAGGGACCCGACCGTTCAGGGAAAGAGGAGCTTTATTCGGCCCTATCGGAGGGGAGCGCCTTCTTCCAAACCTGTCTTTTCGCAAGAGAAGGCATACATGTCCGAAAATACCTGGAGAGCCGAGGGATCCCTGAATCCACCTGGAAGCACTTCGGGTTGGGGTTTGCCCCGACAGAGGGTGGCGCGGTTTCTCACCTCCGGAAAAAGGGGGCGTCCCTCGAAAACCTCGAGAAACTGGGACTTGCGAAAAAGGGCAAAAGCGGATACTATGATTACTTTAGAGGAAGGCTCATCTTTCCGGTAAAGGATATATTGGGACGGGTAATCGCCTTTGGGGGGCGGGTCATGGACGAGGGCGCTCCCAAATACTTGAATTCCCCGGAGTCCCCGGTTTTCAGCAAATCCCGGCAACTCTTCGCTCTGGACATCGCGAAAAAAGCCATATCGGAAGGAGGGTCCGTCCTTCTGGTGGAGGGGTATCTCGACGCCATCGCCGCCCATCAGTCAGGCTTCACAAATGCGGTCGCATCACTGGGAACATCCCTCACCGCCGGACAGGTAGGACTCATCGGGAGGTATGCCAGGAAAGTGCTACTCGCATACGATTCGGATGAGGCGGGAAATCGTGCTTCTCTCCGGGCCCTTGCCTTGTTTCAAGAGGAAGAGATTGAAGCTCTTGTGGTCACACTTCCGAAGGGGGAAGATCCCGATTCCTTCCTGAGAGAGAAAGGTCCCGATGCTTTCCGGGACCATCTGGCCCGGGCCCTTCCGTCCATCCGGTATGTTCTGGCGCAATCCCTGAAACGTCACGACCCGGGCACCCTGTCGGGAAAGGAAGAGATAGCGAAGGAAGTCTTGCCTTTCATTCGGGCCTTCAAGAGTCCCATTGCTCAGGATGAGCATACAAGACTCCTGGCCGATACGCTGAAAGTCAGGGAAGAAGCCCTGCGTCGTCTCTCGGCTCGATTCGAAAAAAAGGGGATTTCCGGAAGACTTGAGCAGGGGCACGGAGGAGTTCCCAAAATGAACCCCGAACCATTGGAACAAATCAGTCCTGCCGAGAGGGAATTACTGGCTCTGATCTTGAAGAAAGAGATCACTCTTGACCAGGTCTTCCAGGAGAATGGGCCTTCCGATTTTGCCAGTCCCCTTTGCCGGAAGATCGTTGAGGAAATCCACGACCTCTGGAGCACGGACAGGTCTTTCCGGTTGGATCAATTCCTGTCCACCCGGAAGGATGAGACTGAATCAAGCTTGATTGCTCGCTTGATTTCGGAATCAGAGGGCATTTCTCTGTCTGAGAAGCAGAAAAATCAGCTTCTCGGGCAATTGCGGGAAAGAACTCTGCGGGAAACGTTCAAATCTCTTCAGGAGAAGATGGCGGAATTCATGGGTAGGGGCGAGCATCCTCCAAAGGAGCTTCAGATGGCTTACAAGCGCCTGGAGCACCAGTTAAAGGTGAAATGATAGACATCGGGAGGCTAATGACCATTGGTACAGTCCAAGAATGGCAATGGGCCCACGAATAGTGATGAGCCCTTTGAAGGGACGGAAGTCAATCTGGCGGAGCCCAACCGGGAAGAAGCCAGGGAGCTAGACCTCAAAAAGCTCATTGACAAAGGCAAGCGAAAAGGCAGCCTCACTTATGAGGAGATTGCCGAGGCCCTTTACAAGGATGAAGACCTCTCCCCTGAAGAGATTGACCTCCTTTATGACCGCTTTGCCGCCGAGGGCATAGACCTCCAGGACGAACAGGGCAAGGACGAGGCCATAGAGACGGAAGAGCAGGCGGCCATGGAGGAAGAGGCTGAGCCTGTTATCGCCGAAGGGGTGGGCCTTGATGATCCTGTTCGGATGTATCTCAAGGAAATCGGCAGGGTCCAGCTTCTCTCATCTGAGGAAGAGATCAGCCTGGCTCAGCGGATCGAAGAAGGGGACGATGACGCCAAACGGAAGCTCATTGAAGCCAATCTTCGGCTTGTTGTGAGCATTGCAAAAAAATATGTGAGTCGCGGAATGCTCTTTCTGGACTTGATTCAGGAGGGCAATCTTGGGCTCATTCGGGCAGTGGAGAAATTCAACCACCGAAAAGGCTACAAGTTCAGCACCTATGCCACATGGTGGATTCGGCAGGCCATCACCCGTGCTTTGGCTGATCAGGCAAGGACCATTCGGATTCCGGTTCACATGGTGGAAACCATCAACCGCCTCATGAAGGTTTCCCGTCAATTGCTTCAGGAGCTTGGACGGGACCCGTCTGTGGAGGAAATCGCGCAACAGATGTTTCCCATAGACCTGGAAGAGGTCCAGAAACAAGTTTCCATGCAACTCGGCTGTCCTTTGGGGCTCGATGACCGGGAAGTTCAGGACGAGATCCGGAAAAGGGAGAAAGAGGCCCTCGCCCGGGTCAGAGAGATCGTCAAGATCGCCCAGGAGCCCATTTCTCTCGAAACCCCCATCGGTGAAGAGGAGGACTCTCATCTATCCGATTTCATTGAGGACCAGGAGGCTGTTGCCCCTGCAGAGGCGGCATCCACTCTTCTCTTGAAGGAGCGCATGGAAGATGTCCTGGAAAACCTGACGCACCGAGAGAAAAAAGTCCTCCAATTGCGTTTTGGCCTGGAAGACGGCCGCCCCAGAACCCTCGAGGAGGTTGGCCAGGAATTCGGCGTTACCCGCGAGCGAATCCGCCAGATCGAGGCCAAGGCACTCCGCAAGCTCCGACACCCCACCCGCAGCAAGTGGCTCAAGGATTATTGGATGGGGGAGTAGCCTCCCCGTTATTTGCCGCAGAGTCACAGAGACGCAAAGAAGAATCCAAAACCGAGCGAGCGCCGCCCCCTTGCGGTTTATCTCGTTTCTGTTTAACCTGAGCGAAATTGGGTAAAACAGTTTCTAGACACTCCGGAGTGTTTGACATAAATCCAAAGGAGGATTACATGATGGTACGATCTGTGTTAAGAAGTCGCCCTGAGACAACACTTCTTCCAAGAGTTATTGACGAACATTGGATGTCTCCGATGAGAGAGATCCAGGAGACCATGAACACCCTCTTGTCCCAGTTTTTCGGCGAAATTCCCCTTGAAGTCGGCGAAGCGAGAATTCATCCACCCATCAACCTTTACGAAAAAGAAGGAGATCTCATCGTAGAAGCCGTTTTGCCGGGCCTCCGAAAAGACGACATGGACATAAGCTGCACGCCTCATCTGCTCACAATCAAAGGGCAGATCAAGAAAGAGAAGGAGATCAGGGAAGAGAAGTTTTATCGCTGCGAAATGCCCTTCGGCTCCTTCCTGAGAACCGTGCAACTGCCCCATGAAGTGAAACCGGATAAGATTCGAGCCGTTTACAAAGACGGAATTCTGGAGCTCACACTTCCACTGGCAGAAGAAGCCAGAGCCAAGTCATTCAAGGTCACAGTCGAATAGCAGTCCGTGGAGTGACCGCTCCGAAGTTGAACCGACGGCCGTCAGGTACCTGACGGCCGTTGATTCTTGAGGAATATTGTGTGGAGGCCGCTGACGGGGTTCGGCGGCCTCTTTTCGTGGAGAAGGATTCCAAAACAGTTGAGAGCGAATCCCTCCCGTATAAAACCGCAGTTAATTGCCCGATAAATTCAGGGTAAGTGGAGTTTTTCGTATGTCAGGCTTGGAAAGATTGATTACCGAAGGGCGAAACCCGGCCACCGCCGACCTTTCATTGTGGAAGCCCTAAACGGCGGCGGCAGATTGTTCTATATGGGCGCAGGTACCAGCGGACGCCTGGGGGTGATGGATGCGGCCGAATGTCCTCCAACCTTCGGGATCTCCCTTGACCTTGTGCAGGCAGTGATCGCCGGTGGAATGAAAGCGATTCTCTGTTCCGTAGAAGGTGCGGAAGATGATGTGAGGGCCGCCCCGGAGGATCTGAAATCGCGGGGCTTTACGGGGAAAGACATCCTTGTCGGGATTTCCGCAAGCGGGAGGACTCCTTATGTCCTCGCAGGGCTCCGGTTTGCAAGGAGTCTCGGCGCTCCCGTGGTCGGGCTCACCTGTAATGAGGATACGGAGATGGCGCCTCTCACGGATGTTTGCATCACCGTC
>JACPDT010000344.1 GCA_016183865.1 Armatimonadota bacterium
ATAGGGTTATGAGATCTTTACCTGAAACTGGGAGTAAAATCAGTAGAGACTTTGTACGAAGAATCAGCATCAAAGGACAGGTTACTCTTCCTTTGGAGGTTCGGAAAGTCCTGGGAATCAAACCGAAGGATCAGGTGGTGTTTACAGTGGAGACCGACGGAGTAAGGGTCAAACCCGCACAATCTCCACTTCTCGAGAGTTTCCAGGCGATACCGGCACTCAAGTCACGACTCTCGACCAGGAAAATGAAGGAGAGCGCAGGGGAAGGGCAAGCCGGTTTGGCTGCTAGGGAAGGCCTGTAGCCTCGGATGGAGATCCGGTTCATAGAGACGAACCTCATTATAAGACACCTGACCCGGGATGACACGGATCAAGCCGAGCGAGCCTTCCGGATTCTCCGGCAAGTCGAAGAAGGGACCTTGCGAGTCTCCCATCCGTCCTGGTTCAGCTCGCCTCACACCTATATTCCCTCTTGTTCCAAGATTCAGGTTGCGCTGTCCTTTGCATCGTTGTCCTTTGCCCTGGCTCCCGAAATTGGCAGGGCAACTATGAAGGCTGCTGCAGTGGTAGGAACGGGGATCTCCTGGCCTTTCTCAAGATAGTGTGCTATGTGACCGTGCATTGCGTTGAGCATTCTGGCCTCGACCTCCTCCATGGTCTGTCCCACCGCGATACAGCCGGGCAAGTCGGGAGAATAGGCTCCATATGACGTCTCCCCGCGCTCAATGATCACCAAGAACTTGTTCATCTTGACCTCCATCCCAGGCTTACTTCAGGCCCGCCTTCTTAAGGTAGTCGTTAAGGATTCCCTTTGGGATTTCATATCAGGGGCTCCGTCCACGCTGATGTGATGCGGGAAATCGGCGTGTTCGTAAATTACGTGATCGCCTTTGCCCTTGCGAGCCTCGTACCAGCCGTTGTCTTTCAGAAGCTTCATGAGGTCCCGCACATTCATTCTTGCCACCGCCTTGCATTCATTCTATTCCACAGGTTCGCCATTGTCAATGGAAAGTATTCTTCGCGCATGAATCCTTCACCCTGGCCGGGGTTTGGAGAAGAATTTCTAGAGTACCGGCCTCCCATTGAGTATTATCCCAAAAAATGCGATGGTTCTGAGGGAAAGTGGCGGAACCTGCATAAGGGAAAGAGAAATCCTCCTTTTGTGAAAAGAACTATCTGGGATCTGGTCGTGAGGTCCTGGAAGACCTTTTCGGGGTGCGAAGACTCCCGGGAGCGGTGGACTTCACCCGCCAGACCCTGAAGCGGCTTTATGGGAAGGTTCGCCTCTTTGGAGTCCTGGCGGACGCGGGTTCTATTCGGCCGACTTCATCAAGTTTCTGAGTGGACCGGCTTGAAAAATCAAACTTCAGGCGGCAGAAAATGGCTCCCTGAAGCCATTATTGCTATACCCAAAATCAACTGCATTTTTCGGGTTCATATGATCCCTTCTTGTTCCAGTTTCAAAATCTCGGTCCCATCCAGCCCTGCTTCCGTCAGAATCTGCCGGGTATGCTCCCCAAGCCGGGGAGCACAGGGAAGGTGGAAGTCGTTCTCCATTAGAAATTCCGTATTCACTGCAGGCGGGGAAAGGGCAGCCTCTTTTTCCGACGGCAATCTTGTCTTGACCAGGTACCCACGGATGAATTCCAGGTCCGCCACTTCTCTGATTGAATTCACGGGTGAGGCGGCCAGCTTCTGCTTGAGGCACAAATCAACGAATTCCCTTGTCGAAAAGTTTCCTGCCATTTCACCGATTTCTTTGTACAGAATCTCCTTGTCCTTCATTCTCCCGTGATTGGTTTTCCATTCAGGGCGGGCAAGATGCTCAAATCCGCTCATGGAGCAGAATTTCGCCCATTGCAGATCATTGCCGATGGCCAGATAAACATGCCCATCCCTGGTGGGGTAAACATTGCATGGTATGAAGCTTCGGTGCTCGTTCCCAGCTCGCTCCAGCACCGATTCGCTGCTGCTGAATTGCAGTTGTGGAATGGCCGTGATCAGCCACGAAGCCGCGCATTGTGCCATGGAAATTTGTATCTGTCTTCCGCCCTGTTCTTCATTCTGTTTCACGAGAGCCAGGAGAACCTGGGCGAAAACTTCGTCTCCGGCCTTCAGGTCAATCACCGGGACGCCGCAGGGAACAGGCATTCCGTCTTTTTCCCCTGTGAGGTAGGTGAAACCGAGCAATGCCTGGAGGGCAGGATCATATCCGGCCCGGTCGGGGTAATCGGGACCCAGAGCGGAAATACCGCACCAGATGAGATCAGGGTTCACCTGAGACAAGGTCTTGTAATCAATGCCGAGTTGTTCGTATCTTCCAGGGAGGGTTCCGCAGGTAAAGACATCCACTCCGAGCCTTCTTATGATCCTTTGCAGCAATTCCCGCCCTTCCGGTCTTTTCAGATTCAGAGTGATGGCCTCTTTGCCCACATTTGGGGCGATGTAGTAAGAGTGAAGGTCATGATAGCCCAGGTCTTCGCCGATATATCGGTTCGGGTCACCCACATTGCCCTGCCCCTCGTCACCAGGGGTTTCAACCCGAATCACTCTCCAACCCAGTTGCACGAAACGCTGAGTCGCATAAGGAAGCGCAAGAGCTTGTTCGAGAGATAATACGGTCTTTCGGGCCGACATTTTCGCCTGTTCCCTTCTTTAATTCTCGGCTCTGTCCCGAATCCGGCTCTTCTCCATTCCCGCCCTTGCCTTCCTGCAACACCAGCCACGAAAATCCCATGAATGTCACAGGCAAGATGCCTGTGACACCCTGTTTTGGATCCCATTTGGAACTTGATTGTCACAAATGGAAGGTCCTATCATGTCAGAGGAACAAGACTTCACAGGCAAGATGCCTGTGCCACTAAAGGAGCACATTATGAGCATTATCAATCCCATGGCGACGAGATCCATCAACAGCGGCGGCATTTGGAATCCGATCCCCCTCAAGGTTCTTGAGAAGCTCAACGAGAACCCCGTTGTGGCCTGGTCTGACGGTATGGCCATACCGGTCAGGGAGAAAGCCCGAAACCTTCTGGATATCAAGCCTGGCGAGTCTTTCTCTATCTTCGTCAAGGACAATCCCAGCACCGGATATCATTGGGAGGTTGACACCAAGGCAATAAAAGGAATCTTCAATGTGAGGGATACCTTCTACGGATCCCCGGATCCCGATGTGGAGGGAGCAGGCGGTGTCCGCAAGTTCACCTTTGACCCCAAGGTGGCCTCTACAGATGACTTTGTGCCGATCACCCTTATCAAGTATCCTCCCGGATCTCCCGAAGCCGCCCATGGCTATACTATGGAAGTCTTCATAGGGGAGCCCCCGATCGCTTACAGCGACAAGACTGTAGGATGTTTCATATAAGAGCATGATGATTTGCCTGGACCGGCTTCGGCTGGTCCAGACCCAGCAAGAGTATGGCTTCATCCCATAGGGTGTCTGCGGCAAAAGACAGGTCCTGATACTTTCCTGAAGAGGTTCCCTGCAGGGAAAGCTCGGCAGTCAGGCCGTGGGCGTTGGGATATTCGGCGCTGTGCTGCTCGGCTATGACTGCATTACTTGTGGCGTCCATGACCTTTCGGGCGGCATCTTTCAGCCCGTTGTCTCGAATCTCTATGGATTCGGCAATCTGCTGAGCGAAGTGAAATTGGTCTTTGAAGCCGCTGAAGTCCTGGGTCTTTGCCGCCATTTCCTGCAGCATCTCCCTGGGAGTGTCGGTAAGGAGCATTCGAAGCGAGAAAAGGTTCATGGCGCCCTTAAGGTCCTGCATTCTTGAGAGGTCTATGGCAGATGTGGTCGGGAGGCAGTCTTGAACTTCCTTTGCATGCTCCACGACTTTCCGAGCGAAGTCTGCCGGGGACACATTGAGCCTTTTCTTAAATTCCCGGTCAAGCTCTTTGAGCGGTTTACCCGAGAAGAGTGGTGTATAGGACCAGCCATCGCCGTCTTCCATCTCTTCCGAGCCCACCATGTACCTCGCCAGATCCCTGATTTCGTAAGCCACTTCCGTTGATGCCATGGAACAGGCATCGAAACCGATGAGGTCCGGCTTGCGGCCTGTCTCCTTTTCCGCCTCTTTGAGGGCTCTTCCCAGCTCCGGAATCGTCATCCATCCGTGGTGGCTGTAATTGTCCACAAGCCCCTTCCAGGCATCGCCATGGTCTGCAATGATCAAGGCATAATGCCGGGCAGGGTAGTTTCTGATCCCGAATTTGATGAAATCCGTGAGGTTCGCGGGGTCCGCCATGTTGAGACTGCCCTTGTCCTCGATGACAGGTGAGCTGATCTTCTCCGGATCATTATCTCTTGTCACATAATACCGCTTGCAGGTATCCCCGCCATCAAGCTGCAAGACAATATTCATGTTCTCTGTGGAACCGACGGCCTCTATTTCGTTGAAATCTTTATAGTGATACTCCTTAAGATCATTATCCGCCGCGGAATAGTAAAGGATTGTCCAGGCTTTCGACGGTTCCCCAGCAGGGTCGCCTCCTATGGTCGCAACATCTTTTTCCCCGCTCACTTGTGGGGCTTTTCCTGTGCCGCCCTCAAGCCGATGCCGGCGGCTTCCGGCATTATAGCATTCTCTCAAGCCGATGCCCGTCAAGCTCATTCCGAGACTCCTTTTCGAGCAGTGCCCTCCGCCCCGATCTCCTCACACTGGTGATTCGCCGCTGAATTATTATATCAAAATGGGGGCTATCATTCATCAAGAAAATGTTAAAGTTCCGCTAATCCGTCACGACAGCCAGCATGTTGGCATCCCGGAAGAGCACCCACTTCCCGTCGGGCTGTTTTCGCAGGATGGAAAGGGTGTGACCTGTTCGCTTGATGGAAGCGCCGCCCTTGATCGGCGATGCAACAACGTTGAGGTGGGTCCAGGTGTAGGCCCATCCTCCAAATACTTTGATCTCCCGAATCTCGCTTGTTGCGTCAATGTGGAGCTGCGTGATGGCAGCCCGGCTTTCTGCAAATGCGGCTTTGCCGCGCATGGGGGGTTGGCCCGGCATCAGGAAAACCACATCATCAGCCATGAGACTGAGGACCTTCTCCGTATCTCCCACCTTTGAGGCTTCCAGCCAGGTTGTGATGAGTTCCCTGATTGCCCGCTCATCCTCGTCCATGATGATGCCTCCTGATCGGCCCGCATTGAATAAAACAGCAGATCCTTTGCCGGCAGTTCCGCCTTTCAATCAGCCAGGGATTCTCACCTTCAAAGGGGAACTGAGCATGCCATGGAGGGGAAGATGACCGAGCCCATCACATCAGGAATCCTGGACATTCACCGTCGGTATCCTGTGCTGGAGAGGGCGCTTCAGGAGGAAGCGGCGGCCCGGGGAGCGGTACTCGGGGACAGGCATGTCCTTCTTTCCGACTTTTATGAGAGAATTCTCTCAGGGTTGAAAGAGACGCCAAGGCGACTCACAAGGATGGGGCAGTACCTCCTGGCAAAGGGGATTCTGGAGCACGAATTCGCCGATGGGAAAAGCCTCCTTGGGTCCTTTCTCTCCTTTCGGGGCTTTGTGGACATTCTCATCGAGCTTGTGAACGAGTTCCAGGAAGCCGCCCTTTCCCCCGAAGATCTCAAGAAGGCTATCCCGAAAATGGGGGAGACCAGGGAGAAATTTGCGGAGCTTGCAATATTCTACGCCATGTACCGAAAGTGTCTCTCGGACTTTCATCTTTGGGACTACGAGGAACAGAAGAAACAGGTGCTGGAGCGGTTGCGCCTGAGTGAGCCCATTCCTTTTCTGGATTCCCTGGAAGAGATCCATTTCAGGAACATTCTTTCCCTGAGCCGCCTGGATTTTCAGATCATCCTGGAGCTTTGCAGAAGGGCCACGCGCCTCGATCAGGAGAGACCCTCCCAGGTCTTTGTTCATTTGCCCTATGACCCATCCCGCCAGGATGCCTCTCGCTTTCTCGAGCCCGTAGTCAGGAAGTTCGAATCAACGGCCGATGAGTTTCCTAACCTCAATCTGGAATTTGTCATCCCATCGGGGGGGGACCCCTCTGCCAGGGACTATCTCTTGACAAACCTCTTCAGGAAACCTGACGGGCCCGAGCCCATTCCCCCCATCCCAAGTGACGGAACGGTCCGCCTCATAAGGGCTTCCGCGCCGGAAGAGGAAGTGGAAGAAATGGGAAGGGAAATCAGGGAGTTGCTGAGCAAGGGCGTGCCGGTCTCGAAAATCGGGGTGGTCTTCCGAAGCCTCTCCCTGTATGGTCAGCTCGCGATCGAGACAGCCCGCAAATTCTCTCTTCCCTTCACCTTTGTCCAGGGGAATCCGGCCTTGTCCAGCCGTCTGGTGCGGACACTTCTTCTGCCTGCCGCCATTCTGGACTCCCGTTTCTCTGCGAGAGAGGTGTTGAAGTTCCTGAATTCCGGTTTTCTGGATCTCTCCGCCATATCCCAGGAATCCCTCCACCCCCGGGATCTGGAAGAGCTGGTGGTGAGGGCAGGCGTGATTGACGACGAATCGGTCCCATGGGAACATGGCCTGACCAGGCTCATCCACAGTCTCGCCGATTCCCGGAAGTCCTCCGAAGAAGCCGAAGCCACGGTCCAAAAAGCAGAATCTCTCCTCCATATCATCCGGAATATGAAGTCCCTTTTTTCGGGCTTCCCTGAATCCGCCCCCATCAGCGTATACGCCGCCCGGATGCAGCTTCTTATCAGAGAGCTGAAAGTCAGGGAAAAGGTCGTGCAATTCGGGAGAGGTGGGGAGGCCGGTTCTCACTCACTCGACTTTCTTCAGAAGGAGCTCTCCGCTCTCCGGAGCTTCGAGGACACGCTGGACGAGATCGTTCGGACATCCAGAGCCCTTCCCGCCATTGGCGAGATCTTCGGGGAGGCTTCCAAGACCGAGACGTGCGTGGGGAGACAGGATTTCTTCGATCTCCTGATGGAGGGCCTCAAGGACAGAAACCTCGCCCCCCCAAGTGAAATGGAAGGAATCATGGTCCTCGATGCGGAGGAGCTTGTGGGCCTTGAGTTTGACTATCTTTTTTTGGGTGGACTCACGGAAGGGGAGTTCCCCCACCGTCATTTCGAAGAAGCTCTTTTTCGTGACGAAGAGAAAGAGGCCCTCAACCTGGCTCTGGGGGAAAAGATCTTCATGAGCACTCCTTTGAAGCAGTGGAAAGAGAACCTTCTTTTTTATCGCTCCATAGCCTCTGCCCGGAAGGTTCTCACTCTTGCCGTAAGCACTTTGGATGAGGGCGGAGAGGTCGCGCTCCCTTCACAATTCCTGGAAAGCTCACTCAAACTCCTGGAGGAAAACCCTGAGCATCCCCTGACAAGGGTGACACAGCAGGGTTCGGTCGTGATTCTCTGCAGGGATGAGCTCACAAGACTCATCACCTTCCTCTTGTGGCGCCCCTCGGAGGAGAAGTCCCTCTCCATGCCCGCAGCTTTATTGTCCGGGTGTCTTGCGAGAGATCCTGATTCCATGTTGCGCTTTGCCGACATCTTCAAGAGGTGCGAAATGGAGCGAATGAGGGAGAGCCCCTCCATGGCGACAGGGGACGCCCTGGAGCTCCTTTCCGACGGCAGGATCGAGGCCCCGGAAATCCTCTCCAGAATGGCCCGCAAATGGGGAGAAGATGGGAAGTGGTCGGCGACCCAGCTCGAAGATTACGGAAAATGTCCTTTCATGTTTTTTATGAAACATGTCCTGAGGCTTGAAAAGCCCCTTTTTCCCGAGTTGGACACCGATCCCCTTTCCGAAGGCGCCCTCTTCCATCACATACTTGAGAAGTATTACCGCAAAATGGAGGATGCCGGTCTTCTCCCCCTTTCGGGAAAGGCTGAGGAGGAAACGGCTTTGAGAGAAGTTGCCCAGGCGGCATTTTCCGCATGGGAGGCCGAACGAGTGACAGGGGAGCCCCATTTTTGGGAGATTCGAAAAAAGAGCGTTTTGCGCACACTAAGCTTGTGGCTCAACTATGAGCGAAAGGAGATGGAAGGATTCACTCCCTTTCTTTTCGAGGCGGACTTCGGCCGTACAGCTCCTTTCTCCATTCCCGACCGCCAGGGCGGACCCCTGTATCTTACGGGGCGAATTGACAGGGTGGATGTGGCGGCATGCGGCGATGCCTACCGGGTGCTGGACTACAAGAATTCGAGAAGCGAAAGTCACAAGGAGAAACTGAGAGTTCGGAACCTGGGGAAACTGGGCTTTCAAGCTCCCCTTTATGCACTCGCCGCAGAGAAGCTTCTCAGAGAAAAGGGAAAGCTGACAACAGACGCCCCTCTCAGAGTATCGGGTTACGCCCTTCTGAAGGGGCCGAATCTGGTCAAACAGGACTTCGCCGACCCCACGCTGGCGGACTATTTCAAGACAGACCCTGATCTGCGGGCGGCTCTCCCTGAAGGGGGCAAGAATCTCGCTGACGAGATATGCGGGACCATATCGCACATACGGGCAGGCCGTTTCGAGCCATCGGGTCAGGGTTGCGAATACTGCGACTATTCCCAGACATGCCGGTACAGGAGCGGGGGGGAATCGGAAGGGGGATAAGCTGTCCCGGCCGCCCTCACCGCCGCCTCAATGTTTCCACCCAGACGAGCTCGCAGGCGCCTGGCCCGCTGTCATCGCGACTCAAGGAGCTTGTCCAGCTCCAACCGTCGGTCCCGTCGGCCTGAACGAGATACCCTCTCAGTGTGATGACATCCTCACGACGTATGGACTTGAGCATCCTGCCCACCATTGGATTGGCCGGAATCATGTGCATGTTCGAGGTGTGGAAT
>JACPDT010000053.1 GCA_016183865.1 Armatimonadota bacterium
GATCGTGGAATTCTCCTGCTCGACGTTGGCTGGGAAGCTCCTGCCTGTTCTGGACAGCTTTGATCGGGGCCTTGCGAGTGCAAGAGCTTCCCAGGATTTTCGGGGGATGCTGGAAGGATTCGAGCTGATCCGCAAGCAAATCTGGGAGGTTCTTCAGCAGGAGGGGCTCCAGGCACTGGCGGCGAAGGGCCGGACCTTTAACCCTTCAGAGCATGAAGCGGTCATGCAGGAGGAGACGGAGGAATACCCTGATGACACGGTGATAGAGGAGCTGCAAAAAGGATACAAATTCAAATCGAGAGTGCTCCGCCCTGCCCTTGTAAAAGTGGCCAGAGGCGGAAAGAAGAAGGAAGAAATGGAGCAAAGCTTGAGGGACAAGGAGGATATGTCAGATGGCTAAGGTCGTCGGGATTGACTTGGGAACAACAAACTCGGTGGTTGCCATTATGGAGGGAGGGAAGCCGGTCGTTATTCCCAGCTCCGAAGGGAGTCGCCTGACTCCTTCTGTTGTGGGATTTTCCAAAACAGGGGAAAGGCTTGTAGGCGAGCTGGCGAAACGGCAGTGCATCTCCAATCCGGAGGGAACGGTAGTTTCCATCAAGAGGCACATTGGCACAGATCATAAGGTGATGCTCGATGGGAAAGGATACACTCCGCAGGAGATTTCGGCCATGATTCTGCAAAAAATGAAGGCAGATGCGGAAAAATATCTGGGGGAACCGGTGAAGCAGGCCGTGATCACCGTCCCCGCATATTTCAATGACAGTCAGCGACAGGCGACAAAAGATGCAGGGGCCATCGCAGGCCTTGAGGTTCTGAGAATCATCAATGAGCCCACTGCATCTTCCCTCGCATACGGCTTTGATCCCGAAAAACAGGACAGGACGCTGGAGATCCTGGTGTTTGACCTGGGAGGCGGGACATTTGATGTCTCGATACTTGAGATCGGGCAGGGCGTGTTTCAGGTAAAGGCCACCAGCGGGAACACCCAGCTTGGTGGAGACGACTGGGACCAGCGGATCATTGACTATGTGGCGGATGAATTCAAGAGACAGCACGGCATTGACCTGCGGAAGGATCGGATGGCGCTCCAGCGCTTGAAAGAAGCTTCCGAGAAGGCCAAGGTCGAGCTCTCTTCCGTTGTGACCACCAATATTAATCTGCCCTTCATCACAGCGGACGCTTCCGGACCCAAACATCTGGATGTGACCCTGTCCCGGGCGAAATTCGAGGAATTGACCCGTGATCTGCTGGATGCGTGCAAAGGGCCAACCCTTCAGGCATTGAATGACGCAGGCCTGGCGCCGTCCCAGATCGAGCGGATCCTCCTTGTGGGAGGCTCCACGAGGATGCCCCAGGTCACCGATCTGATCCGGCAGATCTTCAACAAGGAGCCCAGCAAAGACATCAATCCTGACGAGTGCGTGGCCCTCGGCGCCGCCGTCCAGGCAGCGGTTCTTGTGGGAGAAGTGAAAGACATCGTCCTTGTAGACGTGACTCCACTCTCCCTGGGCATCGAAACTCTCGGAGGAGTCTGCACCAAACTCATTCCGAGAAATACGGCGATACCCACTTCCAAGAGCGAGACTTTTACGACTGCAGCCGATTTTCAAACTGCAGTGGAGATTCACGTCCTCCAGGGAGAACGGGAAATGGCGCACGACAACAAGAGTCTGGGCAAATTCGTTCTGGCGGAGATTCCGCCCGCACCCAGAGGGGTGCCGCAGGTTGAAGTCACCTTTGACATAGACTCCAACGGAATCCTCCAGGTTTCCGCCAAGGACAAGGCGACAGGAAAGTCCCAGAAGATTCAAATTACGGCTTCCACAAATCTCTCCAAGGACGATGTCCAGAAAATGGTGAAAGAGGCGGAGGCCCACGCAGGAGAAGACAAGCAGAGGCGGGATGCCGCTGAAGCCAGAAACAGAGCGGAAACTCTGGTATACACGGCAGAGAAGACCTTGAAAGAAGCGGCTTCGGCAGATTCGAACCTGAAAGCCAAGGTGGAGGATGCCTTGAAACGCCTTAAGGAATCCAAGGATGCCGGAGATCCGGCCAGGATCCAGGCCGATTCGGAGGCATTGACCCAGGCTCTCTATGAGTTGACGTCCAGCATGTATGCAAAGGTGGGAGGCTCGCCTGGAGGCTCTCCCGAAGGTGGTGAGGCGTCTTCCGCCGAACCCTCAGGCAATGGTTCCAAGGCTCAGGAAGGAGTAATTGACGCAGAATATAAAGTAGAATAATAAGATGGAATCGTCGAATCTTATAAAAGGAACAGCGGCCCGGGGAGAGATCCGGGCCGTTTCGGTTTGTTCCACGGAGATTGTGGAAGAGGCCCGGAGAAGGCATGCCCTGTCGGCTACCGTGACGGCGGCCCTGGGACGCCTCCTGACCGCGGGGGCCTTGATGGGGGCCAACTTGAAGAACAGAGAAACCGTGACCCTGAGGGTCTTTGGGGACGGCCCCATTAGTGGGATGATTGTGGACGCAACAGCCTCGGGCACGGTCAGAGGGTATGCCAGAAACCCCCAGGTGGACTTGAGCCCCAATTCGCAGAAAAAGCTCGATGTGGGGACGGCCGTGGGGCGGCAGGGATTCATTCACGTGACCTATGCTTTGGAGTTGCGCGACCCTTATACGGGAAGCGCGCCCTTGTCTTCAGGGGAGATAGCCCAGGACCTCGCCCACTATTTTCGCGTCTCGGAGCAGATTCCGTCCGTGGTAAGTCTCGGAGTCCTGGTAGGTAAAGAAGGGGTACTGGCCGCAGGGGGCTTCATGATTCAATTGCCCAACACGAGCGCTTCCGAGGATCTCGTTTCCACTCTCGAACGAAATGTTTCCGGCCTGGGTGAGTCCAGTCGTTTGATACATGAGGGGGTTTCCCCTGAAGGGATCCTGGACAAGGCCCTGGAGGGTCTCGACTTCCACCCGGAGGAGAGAAAAAGCATCGTATTCGCCTGCACCTGCAATGAGGAAAAGGTCAAGGGCGCCCTCGCCGCCCTGGGCCGACGGGAGCTTATCGAGATCCTGGAGAAAGAGGGACAGGCACAGGCCAAATGCGAATTCTGCGCCCAGGAATATGTGATTTCCCGGGGAACACTGGAAGAATTGTTGCAATGGAGTGAGATGTCATGAGGGAAGAAGATCGTCTCAGACAGTTTCTTGAAAGGAGCAATCTGACTCCGGCGCCCTGGCCCACACCTTTCGCAGGGGCTTCGATGGGGCGCGTGGAGGAGTGTTTGCTCGGGCTTGCCCGGGTGCTCTGCCGCTGGCACTTTTCCGACCCCATAGAGGACAGGAAGGGGAGGGATGCCTCCCTGACGGAACTGGGAAGCTCCTTTTTCCATCTTCGCCGGATTCTTGTCCAGTCGGCGAAGGAGGGCACACTCTCCCCCGAGCTTTCCCGCTATGCGACACAGTTGATCCTTGTTCTGGGTCAGTGGATTTCCGGACTCCCCTTTTTCCCCAAGCTTCGAATTGCGACCCAGGCTGACGTTCGATTCGGCGGGGATCGGAAAGTGGAAGAGCTGCCGATTCCTCTGCCTGTTGCATGTCATGGACCTACGGGACAGGTGCTTGACCTTACGGGAAGACCTCTCTCCGAGAGCCGAAATCTTCTGAAAACCGAATCAGGATGTCTCCTCGTGGATCACCGGGTGCCCACTCACGGAGAGGTTGTCCTCGCAACTTTTCTGGACGGCCGTCCGGTCTCGCCGGGGAGCGGTCTTTCAGAGATCCTGGGTCCTCTTGGGATCACCGCCCGGGAAGGTGGGACCGTACCTGATCCTATTCTTGTCGCTGAGCGCGTGCTGGCGGACCATGAGCTTGGATACCGGCTCTTCTCCGATGCTTCAGACGCCTTCTTCATTCTGACTCGTCTTCCTGACAGGAACGGAAACCACAGAGCTGTCCGATTTGAAGCGTCACCCTCCGGATTGGAGATGATTCAGGTCGCCATTGAGTCCAATTTCACTTCCGGGGCGGGTCGGATGGAAAAAGAGGAGGGAGGAATCCTCTTTTCCCTTGTTCACGAAGAGGGCCAACTTGCGTGCTCCCGGGCTTCCCTCTCCCCCCTGGACGGAGACCAGGTCTCTCACGCCATCTTCCGGGGGATGGACCTGGTAGTCAATTTTGAGGAATGGCTGGAAAAGGGTCTTCCTTTTGACGAATCCGCAGCCAGGGCTTTCGATGGGGCAAAGCCCGAGGAAGCCCCTGCTCCGGCAGCGGAGAAACCGGTTGAGACCTCAATCGAGAAGCCTGTCCCTGTGGCAGAGTCAAAGCCGGAAATCGGAAAAGAGGGCTTGTCACTTGAAGTCAAAGAAGGCCTGTGCGTTCCTTCAGAAGGGAGATGGATCTTTCGGTTGGATGATCAGGGAAATCTCAAACTCCACCCACCGGAAGCCTCCCCGGTGGGAGCAGGGACAAGGTAATGGAAGAGCCCACAGGACTTTCGAAGCTCATGGGAAAAGCGGACAAATGGCCTTTTTAAGGATTTCCGAGCATGCTTTCTGAGCCCCCTCTTGAGATCCACGGAACGATGGTCAGGGTCTCATCCCTCGGATACATCAGATTGCGGGAGGTGCTGGATTGCTACCTGAAAACTCCCGCCTATTTTCGGGCAGTGGGGCAGAGCATTCCCACCTGGCAGGACGTGGAATCGGAGTATCAACGGCTCGCCGAGGACCCTTCCCGTTTTTTTCTGGGAGTGGAGGTATATCGCTCGAGTCAGCTCGTGGGTGTAGTGGATGTGCGAGTCGGCTACCCCACAAAAGAAGCGGCCACAATCGGGCTCCTCCTGATCCGGGCGGACCAGCAAGGTAAAGGGATCGGCTCGGAGACCCTTTCTCTTGTGGAGCACCATTTGAAGGGAATTGGAACCATTTCACGGATATGGGCCGGAATCGGCAGGGGAAATCGCTCTGTCATCAAATTCTGGAAGAGTAGGGGATATAAGCCCACTTTCCGAGGTTTCTTCGGACAAATCAGGTGGTATGAGAAAAAACTATGAAAAACACAGGCTACACAATGTTTGAGACGGCCCTGGGAATGTGCGCCCTTGCCTGGAGCGACCATGGGGTCACCCATGTTCAGCTTCCGGAAGAGACGAATCGGGATACGGAAGAGAGGATCATGGAAAGCACCGGCCTTTCCGCCCCCACCCAGCCTCCCCCCTCCGTGAGACAAGCCATAGAGCGTATCGCCCGGTATCTCGCCGGCAACAGCCCGGATCTTTCGGTAATTCCCATAGATACTCAAGAGATCCCTCCTTTCACGGCGAGTGTCTATGAGGCGGCCCGCAAGATCCCGCCCGGGAGCACGCTCACCTACGGGGAGCTTGCAAGGAGGATAGGGAAGCCCCGTTCCGCCAGGGCCGTAGGCCAGGCTCTGGCCCGAAACCCCCTTGCCCTGATTGTTCCCTGTCATCGGGTATTGGCATCGGACGGGAGGGCAGGCGGTTTTTCCGCTTACGGAGGTCTTGAAATAAAGGCCAGGCTCCTGGAAATCGAGGGTATACAACTACAACCGGGGTAAGGCGCTACCTTTCGGGAGCGCCCTTGTGTCCAGCCTTCGAACCCACCTAATGGATCAAAATGAAATTATTTTGCGCCTGATTGGTGTAGCCGGTCCCAACCTTGTATAGAAGCCGCATGAACTGATCCGTAGCCTGTTCTCTGGTTTCCTTCGGGGAGACGTAGCGATTGATGAGGATGTAATCGGATACCGCGTCATCTCGATTTCCTTCGGCCTTCATCAGTTTCAGAAACTGATCAACCGCATCTTTCCTAGTTTCTCCGGGTTTCAGGAAATTCCCGATCATCTCGTAGTCCTTCTGGGCAAGGGACGTGTAGTTGGTTCCTTCCTGGTAAAGGACCCGAAGGAACTGCTCTGTCGCATCCTTCAGTGCTTCGTCGCCCTTCAGGTTTCCCTGAATCACCCGGAAATCGGATCTGGCTTCATTCGCGTCCCCCTCGGCTTTGAGCAAGGCATCCAGTGCCTGTTCCTTTGTGTAGCAATCAGGCACGGCCGGCCGAGGCGGCGGCTGTCCGGGGCCGCAGTTGATGTTCGATGTGTAGGGCTGGAATGGTGTGATGGTGTTCATGGGTCTCCCTCCTGAATATGTTGTTTATTTGTCGGCAGAACGACTGCTGAATGTCCTGGGTCGCGAGCTGCTTCCTTGATGATCCTACTAAAAGAGAGCAGGGAAAGCAATGAACGGAGTGTTAACATTCCGAAAAGAAATGGTGTCCTCCGAGAGGGGCCCTGGCTGCGTTGCTTGCCGCGTGCGGGCCCCTTCGGAGAAACACTATGAGTTCCGTGAGAGCGGGTTTCTAGGCGTCGTATTTCACTATAGGCACGGGTCTATCACTTACCAGCAACTTGAATACTCTGTCTTCCCCCACCCTGTTTCCGTTCATCAGGTTCTCGAATCGAAGCGTGATCTGGTCCCCTTCATTCACCATGGGGCTTGTCGGATCAAAGAAAAAGACTCTCTTTCCCGCGCTCGATCCGGGCACACGAATAATCGTGCCCTCTGCCGAGTTCTGGGGAGGGAGGTTTCGGGACCAGCTCAACAATTTTGCGTCCTTCGCGACAAATCCACCCCAATCGAATTCGATTCCTACAAGACCATCCTTCTTGCGGATCGCGACCGCGGGCGGGTTGTGGCGGTCTCCGTCAATCATCAGGTTTTTCTCTTTGAGATCATCATATATTTCTTCCCAGTTCCGTTTGATACAACTGTATCCCGGCGCGGCGATCGTGCGAAAAGCTGCTGCGTTCAAGCTATGAATCATTACCACATCTCCTTGAGTTTCTTCCCCAGTGAAAATTATAGAATTTCACCTTGTGACAATCAAGTTCCAATGGGGATCCAATTTCCGTTCTCCTGTGCCGCCCGGTCCCGCAATGTCTTGTACCGCTTCAGCCTGAAGGATTCTTCCCGCTCCTTCTCCTCCAGGCCGGAGAGAATCGCTTCAATCGTCCGCTGAATCTGGGGCAATACCTTCTGCTCAAGGGCATTCAGACGTCTTGAGGTTTTTCTTACGGCGTCCCCCACTCTCGACAGGCGATGCTCGGCAACGGCGCACTTTACGAGAAGATTGATCGCATCCTCGAAGCAGAGGGCGGACTCGTCCACAGCGGGGCTGCGCCAGCCGGGGGCAGAGCCGCGATCGAATGGGCCGCGCCTTGCGTCAGGGAAGTCCACTGTTGAGATTCGCACCCCCCACGTGTACTCTGTGCGGAAGTTGAAAGCGAGCCTCCTTTGCGCGGCAAGGGATTGACTCAAGAGACTGTCGTAAGGTTCGAAGGCTCGGGCCACGGAAAGGGTCCTCTCCCCCTGAAGAAGCTTTTCATCAAAGGCTTTTCGTGCCTCTACGGCAGTAAGAACGACTTTCCGAAACTCCGAGAGAAGGGCATCCCGTTTGCTGGTAAGGATACTGATGCCCTTTCCGACCAGCTCCTGCCGTTTTCTCAGCCTTAGAAGCTCAAGTCTGTTGATTTTCTGTCCAGCCATGCTCTTCGCCTCCGGCGCCATATCGTCGAATCAGGTCTTTGCTCACCCGAACGAGCTCGGCTTCGGGCAGGGCAGCCAGGAGCCGCCACCCCAGATCAAGGGTCTTCGAAATGGAGCGACTCTCCACTCCCTGCCCCACAAAGCCTCTTTCGAAGTCCTCGGCGAACCGGAGGAACATTCGGTCTGTTTCATTCAGAGCTTCCTCGCCGATTATGGAGGCGACCCTGCGCTGGTCGGTTCCTCTCGCGTAACACGCATAGAGCTGGTCAGCCAGCGGGCGGTGATCCTCCCGTGTTCTGCCCTCGCCGATGCCTCTGTCCATGAGCCGGGACAGGCTTGGAAGAACCTGAATCGGAGGAAAAATCCCTTTTCTGTGGAGCCTGCGGTCCAGAACGATCTGTCCCTCTGTGATGTATCCGGTAAGATCCGGAACCGGGTGTGTGATGTCATCATCGGGCATGGTCAAAATGGGGATCTGGGTCACAGAGCCGCTTCGTCCCTTGATTCTTCCGGCCCGCTCATAGATCCCTGCAAGGTCAGTGTACAGGTATCCGGGGTAACCCCTTCTCCCGGGAATCTCCTCCCTGGAGGAAGAAACCTCCCTGAGAGCATTGCAATAATGGGTCATGTCGCACAAGACCACGAGTACATGCATGTTCCTGTCAAAAGCCAGATACTCGGCAGCAGCCAGGGCGAAACGGGGGGTCAGAAGCCGCTCTATTACCGCATCATCGGCAAGGTTCATGAAAATCACGGAATGCTCCAAAGCACCCGATGATTCAAAGGTTTCGAGGTAGAAACGCGCCTCCCGGGAAGATATGCCCATGGCGGCAAAGACAACCGCAAAGCCTCCCTCCTCATTTGGAACACAGGCGTGGGAGATGAGGTGGGCCGCAATTTCCCCGGCGGGCAAACCCGGGCAGGAGAAAATGGGAAGCTTCTGTCCCCGGACAAGGGTGTTCAGCCCATCTATGGCCGAGAGACCTGTCTGAATAAAATCGGTAGGCAGGTCTCGGCAAACGGGATTGATCGCCGATCCGTGGACATCCCTCCTCTCGAGGGGGGGCACCTGTGGAAGCGAATCCAGAGGCTCTCCGCTACCGGAAAAAATCCGACCCAGGATCAGCGGCGACAGAGCGATGTGAGCCCCCTCTTCCGCAAACTTCACCCAGGTTGTCCCGGGACTGATCCGATCGGAAGGTCCGAAAAGCTGCACAATGGTCCATTTTTCACTCGCTTCGATGACCTGGCCCGATCTTATCTCATTCGAAGGGATCTCGAGAGTCACCAGATCGCCAAGGGCGGCGCGCCGTGCGTGCCGAACAAAGACAAGGGGGCCCTTCACCGCCTCTATGGTCCGATATTCAGCAGTAAGCAGATCCTCCATTTCACACCACCCCTGCTCCCAGAGATGTTGAGAAGTCCCTGCGCAATTCGGCGATTCGCACATCAAGATCCTCATCGCAGACTTCTTTCAGGCGAAGCAGGGCTTCCAGTGGAGGAGCGCCCAGAATCAAGTCCAGAGGGAGTCCCCGCTCCGCCGCAGCAAACATCCTTCCCGTGCAGAATACGAAGGTCGAAAGCAGCTTCACCTGACGACGAATGGAGCAATAGGCATCAACGGGATGGACGGCGCTTTGCCTCAGATACCCTTCTCGAAGCATCCTTGCCGCTTCAAGAAGTACCCGCTCCCGATCTGCGACGGAATCCAGGCCGATGATCCTCACGATTTCGGCGAGATCTTCTTCCTGCTGGAGTACTTCATGGACTTCTCTTACAAGGGATGACCATTCACTGCTAGCAAGCTGCCTGTACCATTTCAAGAGTGAGGGATAAGTCAGGCTGAAGCTCATACGCCAGTTGATGGCGGGAAAATGGCGCTGATTGGCAAGATCCGTATCCAATGCCCAGAAGGTCGAGGCCATCTGGAGAGAGGCTTGTGTAACCGGTTCGGAGAAATCTCCTCCCGGAGGGGAGACGGCGCCGATAATCGTCACGGAACCCGTCCTTTTCTCATCCGGTCCGATAAGGAGAAATCTCCCCGCTCTCTCATAAAAGGCACTGAGCCGACTGGCCAGGTAGGTAGGATAGCCCTCTTCCCCCGGGATTTCTTCCAGGCGCGACGAGATTTCCCTCAGTGCTTCAGCCCATCGGGACGTGCTGTCCGCCAGGACGGCAACCCTGTACCCCATATCCCGATAGTACTCCGCAATCGTCACCCCTGTGAAGATGGATGCTTCCCGTGCCGCCACCGGCATATTTGAGGTATTGGCGATGAGAATGGTCCGCTCCATCAACGGCCTGCCCGCATATGGATCGGTGAGTCGAGGGAATTGGCTCAATGTGTCGGCCATTTCATTTCCCCGCTCGCCGCAGCCGATGTAAACGATGAGATCGGCAGACGCATATTTGGCGATCGTCTGTTCGATGACTGTCTTGCCTGAGCCGAATCCTCCCGGGATGACGGCCGTACCACCCTCCGCTATTGGGAAAAGGGTATCCACGGTTCTCTGGCCCGTGAGTAGAGGGGTCTCCAGGGGCAACCTCCCTCTCACTGGCCGGGGTTCCCTGACATTCCACTTTTGCCGCATGGTGATTGTCTCACCGCCTTCCAGAATCACAACAGGCTCTGTAACGGCAAAATCTCCTTCCCTCACCTCATCCACAAGGCCCCTTACGCCCTTCGCTGCAAAGACCAGGTGAGAAATGCGAGGCGTCTCCTTTACGGCGCCGAGGATCGTTCCCCACTCAACCAGGTCACCCTTTTTCACCCGAGCCTCGAAAGACCATAATCTTTCTCTGTCCAACCGCTTTGCTTCCGCTCCCTTTTGGATGAAATCGCCCGAAAGCGCAGAGAGCCTTGGAAGGGGGCGTTGAATTCCATCGAAAATCTCGCCCACTAGCCCCGGTCCCAGCTCCACAGAGAGAAGCTCCCCGGTTGTCCGCACAGGGTCACCCACTTTGAGGCCGACCGTTTCCTCGTAAACCTGGATCGTGGCGAGATCCCCTTCAATGCGAATGATCTCCCCTGTCAGCCCCCAGGGGCCCACTCGCGCGATTTCATTCATGAAACAGCCCGAGAGACCCCGGGCCTGAACCGTCGGGCCTGCCACTCTCGCAATTCGACCTGAATAATCGTTCATAGCTTGATTCGCAGTCATATCGAAGGAGAATCGGCCTTGCGATCCTTTCCAAAGCCTTGAAATTTCGGTCCGAAAGCCAGGGCTCCATATCCAGGGGGATGGCCAGAACGCCGATGTCTCCCTCGTCAAGGGCTGCGGCAATCTCTCTGTTCAGCTCATCCCGATCGGAAACAACGGCTACAGGGGCGCCTCCAAGGCGGAACCCGATTTCGTGGCCGGGACGGGCAATCACTTTGAGAATTCCTGTCCTCAGGGATGTCATGTCACAACTCGGCCCTGACAAAACACAGGGCTTTCTCCTCCATCGGGATGCCTGTCAAGGCAAAGGATGCGGCCAGCTTCACATTGGCTGCCGTCGCATCCATCTCACACATGAAGACAATGAAGTCCCAAAAGGAGACCGGATGCGCGATATTTCGCAGCCGGTACCGCCTTAGAAGATATCTCTTGAGGTGTGATGAGAAAGAAGCGGGGGAATAGTCCCATTCTTCCGGAAAAGGAATGCCGAGCCTCATTTTGGCAACCCTGAAAGGGGTTTCAGGTAAACCCCTGAGAACCGAGAGGAAGTCATCCGTGCCGACACGCCCGTCCCCTTCAATATAGTATGTGAGGGGATCTTTTTCAGGACCGGGAGCACCTCTCAAGAGAGCGCCCACATTCAGATTGATTGTGTCGCACTGATCTGCCAGATACTCCCAAATCTCGGGAGGCAACCGTCTCTTTTCGGGAATGTACCTTTCGTGGAAGAAACGCTCCATGCCCAATTCAGCCGTTGCGGGATCTTTGAGGAACAGATCGGCATCAACAAAGGAAGCTGCGGGATGGCCTGCCGACCGCAAAGCCGACAGGAATTCTCTTACTCTTCCGGGCGCCGCATGGAATGAGGCATCGGGTTTAGCAATCAGAGACCTGAAGGTCAGCGGCTTTTCCCGAGCCTCCGGCGCCGGAGATGCGATGAAGCGCAGGAGTGTCTTGATTTCCTCCACCTCCCACCGCATCAACAGGGGCTCGGAAGTCGCAGAGTCCGTATCCATGGCGATTTCCGCGAATCTCTTCCTGTATCGAAAGGTCCCTCGATCCATGGCCTCCAAAAAATCGGAAAGGGAGAAATCCGGACCGCCTTCAGAAAGCAGCTCTCTCATTTCGGCCCCGAAGAAGGAAGATCTCAGGAGATCGGCAATCCCTGCCGGATCCGAGGCCTCGATGACCCGCTCAATAAGGTCAAATGGGGGAAAGTGTGTCCTAAGCCCCTTGAGG
>JACPDT010000353.1 GCA_016183865.1 Armatimonadota bacterium
GAAAATTCGGGCCGCTCTTGTGCTTCACGAGCAGGTCTCCCGCCCATTTTCCGGTCGCCCTTATGGCGGGAATGATTACCTGACTTGCAAAGTCCGGGTCTGCATTCATTTCATTGACATGCTTGCCCTGAAGCTCTTCGGGGGAGAATCCGTAAATTCGCTTCACTGCCTTGTTTGAGTAAAGGACAAAACCGTTCAGATCGGTGATCTGAATCCCGTCAGGGGCCTCTTCCACGGCCGTTGAAAAAAGCCTCAGACGATCTTCCAGTTGCCCTGGTTCGGCGAAATTTGCCAGTAATGTTGCTACACTCATGGGAACCTTTGTATTCTATTATACGTATGTGAATGTATGATGAATTTCCATACCTCTTACGTCGTCTCCTCCATGAGTGGCAAGCAAAAAACGTCGAATATGTCATACAGTAACTACAGAATTTCATTCCCACACATTGACAGAATGGCCTTTTCGTTATACAATGTTAGCAACGATGGACAATTCGTAAGAAGGGGATCTTGACGATGCCCGAGGTCATACTTTCATCCAAATATCAGATGGTCATCCCCAAGGAGATCCGCGAAAGGCTCCGTTTGAAGGCCGGTCAGCGAGTTCTTTTGCTCGAAAAAGGGGGAATGATTCACATTGTGCCTTCCCTCCCGTTGAAATCCCTCCGTGGGACACTTACGGGGTTGAATCTATCGAGTCTTCGTGATGAGGAGGACCGCATTTGAATCTGGTGGATTCCCCGGGATGGATCGAATACTTCTCCGGCGGTCCTCTTTCCGATAAATATGCGCAATACCTGCAAGAGTACTCTCAGGTTCTGACTCCCACCATTGTGCTTTACGAAGTCTACAAGAAGATCAAAAAGGACTTCGGCGAGGAAACAGCCATTCACCAGGCCGCCCAAATGCAAAAAACCAGAGTGCTCCCACTCATCGAGTCCATTGCCTTCACCGCCGCCGATGTCTCCATCAAGCATTCACTGCCGATGGCGGACGCGATCGTATATGCCACCGCAAGAGAGGAGAAATGCAAGATCGTCACAAGTAACTCACATTTCAAAGGGCTCCCTGATGTCATTTTCGTGGAGTAGTCGCCCCGCTTCTATCTATAGAGGGGTGAGGCAGATTCAAAAGAGATCGTTTCTCTTGACCGGTTTTCTGATTCTGCTTTCAGCCCTTCCGGCTCTTTCAGCGGATATGCCCAGGACACTCAAGGAGTGCGTGGCCATAGGGCTCCAGAGGAACCCGAACCTCTTGCGCCAGGAATCCCGGGTTCAGCAGGCCAGGGCGAGGGTAGTGGAGACCCGGTCTGCGGAAGATTTCAGGCTTTCCACAAATGCGAATTACTGGATCACTACTCCTGAGACCAGCTTCACCCTTCCTGGGGCTCCTGGAGTTCCACCACAGCGGGCAGTGATTACTCCAAACACCTCCTATGTCGCCAATCTGACCCTTTCCCGGCTCTTGACCACATTCGGCCAACTGGAAAATCAGGTGGCCCTTTCATCTCTTCAGGCCGACACGGAGCAGATGAACTTCGTGGCGGCAAGGAGAGATCTTGTCCAGGCCATTGCCTCGGGCTTTCTGCAAGTCCTGAAGGCTGAGCGTCTCCGGTATCTGGCTTCGGAAACGGTCAAGTCCTGGGAAGAGCACAGACGCCAGGCCGAATCCCTGTATCGAAACGGCGTGGTCCCCAGATACGACATTCTACGGGCCGATTTGGAAGTGTCCAGGGCCAGGGATCAGACTACGGCAGCAGGCAAGAAAACGGACCTGGCCCGGGCTTCCCTGAGAAGTCTTATGGGAATCTCCGGTGAAGAGACATTAAGGCTGGATGAAAGGGATCTGGAAAAGACTGTAGAGCCGGACCCCGTCCTTTCTTTGGATCTTCCCGGCGCCAGGGAGACAGCCCTGGGACAGAGGGTCGAGATGCAGCTCATGGATATACTGGTCCGCCAGGGGGAGGCTGCCCTCAGGATCGCCAAAGGAAGCACAAATCCCTCCCTCGCTTTGGGCACAACCTATAGCCGCAAAACCACTACCTTACTGGCCCAGGATTGGCAGTGGCAGACGGCCCTGGCCCTGAACTGGCCTCTCTTCACAGGCAGGGAGAAAGGCGCCAGGATGCGCCAGGCTGAAGAAGCAATACGGCAGGCCAGACTGGGAAGAGAAGACACTGCCTCAAAGCTCTCTCTGGAAGTGGAAAACGCCTTTCTCTCTTTCAGGGAGGCAGAGGAGCGGAAAGGGACGGCGGTCATCCAGATGGATCAGGCCAGGGAGGGTCTCAGAATCGCTCAACTCAGATACAAAGAGGGATTATCTCCAGGGGTTGAGCTCATAGACGCCCGCACAGCTTTCACGTCAGCACAGGTGAATCTGGAAAACAGCCGATATGATTATCTCGAGTCGGTCCTGAATCTGAAGAAAGCCCTGGGTTATCTGGAAGAGGGGAGGTTTTCCGAAAAAAAATGAAAAAAATCGCGATACCCATCATAATTCTGGCCCTCATCGTGATGATCGGGTACTGGATCGTCTCCGCCCTCCGCAAAGAGAGCAATCACAGGGTAATCGAGATCTCCGGCTCCATCGAGACAACAGAGGCGGATGGAAGCTTTCAGATTCCGGGCAAAATCAAGCATTTCTATGTGGAAGAAGGAGACATGGTCAGAAAAGGACAGCTCCTGGCCGCTCTGGATGACGAAGATCTGCGAAAACAAAGGGATTCGGCCAGAGCCGCCCTGGATGCGGCGGAATCTCAGCTCCCCCTTCTGGAAGCCCGAATCGTGCAGAGCAGGGAATCTGCAAGGGGCAGAATCGAGCAGGCAAAAGCAGGTCTCCTTGAATCTCAGTACCGATATCAACAATTGCAGCGCGGCCTTCGACGACAGGAAATACAAGTAGCCAGAAAGGAGCTGGATGCAGCCGGGAGCAGCTTGAGTTTTCTGAAAAAGGAGTACCTCAGGGCAATGCGTCTTCACAAGGAAGGGGCCATGCCGGGACAGCAGCGGGACAGCGCGAAAATGAACTTTGAAGTGGCTCTGGCCAGGTATCGCCAGGCAAAAGAGCGCCTGAGCCTTTCTCTGGAAGGTTCCCGAGAAGAGGAGGTCAAGGCCGGATGGGCCAGGGTCCGGCAGGCGGAGGCAGGGGTTGCCATAGCCAGTACGGCAAATCTTGACACAGAAGTCCTGCTCCGACAGGAGAGAACCCTCCGGGCGCAAGTCAGCCAGGCCAGGGCCTCACTGACATACGCGGAAACCCAGCTCAAACACACTCGCCTTGAGGCTCCCATGGCCGGAGTGGTTCTTGTTAAACCGAAGGAAACGGGTGAAGTCGTCACACCCGGAACCCCTGTGGTCACTTTGGGAGAAATCAGGAAACTGTGGCTTCGGGCCTATATCCCCGAAACGGATCTGGGAAGAGTGAAGCTCGGCCAAAAGGTGGAGGTCGTGACCGATACCTTCCCGGGCCGAAAATATGAGGGAAAAATTTTCTACATCTCCTCCCAGGCTGAATTCACTCCCAAGACTCTTCAGACAAAAGAA
>JACPDT010000352.1 GCA_016183865.1 Armatimonadota bacterium
AATGGAAACCACTCCCAAAGGTGTTTCATAGGCTTCTTCTGTGGCGACAGCGATGCCGTTTACGGGTGCGAAGTGGCTCGGTCCCAGAAGAATTATGGAATCATAGGCGCGGTTTTCCAGTTGGCGATAGGCCCAACCTGCTGTCTTGCCCGAATAGATGTAGCCGGCGTGAGGCGTCATAAGAGCAATCAGCTCTCCCGGGACAAGGCCCCCCTCCGCCTCTCCCAGAAAACCGATCACCATGTCCCGTAAATGGCAAAGCTCCGAAGGGTAAAAGGTCCCGCTTACCGCCGCTTTCCTGATCGTGCCTGGCCGGTTGTCCATGAGCACGCCTCCCCCGACAATCTTTCCCAATACAATAATAGTATAGGAGATTCCGGCAGCGAAATCAAGACATACTTTTGGACAGGCAGGAATTTACAATTCCCTACACGAAAGTGCTTTTTCAGGAATGCCGGACCCAGGTCCCTACATCGAGGGAGGTGTCTGTTTGAAAGCGATTGCCCAATGGATTTGTCTCATCGCCGTAATATTTCTGCTGCCCTTCTCAGTGCAGGCGGCCCCCTTCCAGGATGCGCCCCAGGATCACTGGGCTTATCAGGCTGTGACTCAATTGGCAGCAAAGGGACTCGTAGAGGGTTATCCGGATGCAACCTACAAAGGGGAAAGGGCGGCTTCCCGTTACGAGATGGCGATGGTTGTCGCCAGACTCGTGGCGAAAATGGAGCAAATGGCCGATCAACTGAAGCCTCCGCCCCCTCAGGTTACCAAGGAAGACCTGGATACAATACGAGGACTTGTAAATGAGTTCAAAAATGAGCTGGATGCTCTGGGAGTCAGAGTCACCCGGTTGGAGGACACTCTCTCCTCTCTTCAGGGACGTGTGACGGAGCTGGAGAGGGTACGGGTCCATGGGAAACTGGAAGCGATTTTTGCAAATGTGAACAACAATCTGGGAAACCAGGACATGACGCGACAGGGGTTTGGATTCGCCCCCATTGCTCCCATGGAGTTTTTCTCCAGTAGAAACCTTGTGCGGGGAAGTGCTCTCACCTCCAAGGGTGTCCTTGGAGTGAAAGCAAAGCTCTCACCGGAATGGACCGGTGGAGGCGAATTTGCGGCCTATAACGCCGTGGGTCTTCCAAACACCTCAAATTATTGGGGCGTCACTCAGCCTTATCTGTCCAGCCCCTTTGCAGGCTACGGTGGAAACAACCTTGTCACCACTCTGGACAATTTCTGGGTCGAGCACACTTCAACAAAGACCCGGGCCATTGTCGGCAGCTTCTGGCCGGGTCTTGAGACCACCGTATACTCTGGCCTTGCCGATCCGACAAGGTATACCCGAACCACCAATCCCCAGGATGTGACCTTGCCCGTATACGGCTTGAATGTGACAGGCCCTGTTGGAGTCTGGTCCCTTCCCAGTGAATATGCGGTCTTCTTCGCCCGCATGGCCGATGGCGCTTATGGCGCAGGCACAATTTCGGGCGGATTCAGGTTTACCTCGAAATTCAAGAACGGGAAGGCATCCCTCAACTTCATGCGCATCATAAATGAGCCGACTCCCCTTGGGGGAGGACCGGTCAATGCCGGGATCGCGATACCCGACGGCTTGGGTCACGCCCTTTCGCCTTTCACAGGACTCGGTAACGGGAGCTTTGGGGGACCGGGAAGCTGGGTGGTTCCCTGGCAGGTTGCGCCGGTCGCGACGGTAGGGCCCCAGATGCAGAATACCTGGGGAGTCAGCTTCCTCTGGGACATTCCGACTGCCAATAAGTGGAAAATCGAGGGAGACTACGCTGGAAGCTCTTATCAGCCGGTCTCTTTCCGCACCAACACAGCAACAGGAAATCTCGGCCGGCTGGCTGTTTCGGCCCAGCTCAGGCAGTTCGACTTAAAGGGTGAGTACATCACCGTTGATCCTACTTATAATCCCTTTGTCCTGGGCATACCTTCCAACTTCGGGAGCGGTTTCGGCCTCAATCTGGCCCAGGTGGGCGTTCCTCTCATGGGCCCTCCTGGATATCCGACCTATTTCCCCGGTTGGTACCCTCTTCACAACACGAATCGTTACCCCCATAACCGACAGGGGTTCCGTTTCGACGGAGGCTACACATCCCAGGATGACAGGTGGCGGCTGGCCGTCAATTTTGAGTCCCTTACTCAAACCAATCAGACTCAGGATGTGGCCAATGGCGGTACACGGCTTCCCTATGGGTGGATAGAAACCTACTTCCCGATTGCAGCGGGGACCGGAGCGAACCGCGGCGTTCTGACGAACTTCGGTGCCCTTGCCAGATACAAGTTCCCCAGTCAGCTTGAAGTTAAATTTAAGTACGATAACTGGCGGGGAGACCGATCTTCCAATGTGGCGGCAGACGCGGTGGGTCTGAACACCAACTACTATCGTCTTGACCTGTCCTACCCCATAAACCCGAAGCTCACGGTTTCAGGCGCGTATTCCTCCCTTGATGTGAGGGGGAGATATCGCTCCAATACTGTGGACAACACAGAGATCACCTATTCCATTCCCAGTCTCTCGGTGGACTACAAGCTTACGAAAGATTCTTCGGTATGGGCCACTTATGGCGCACCGAATCTTAATACAGGAGCTGCAGAGGGTCTGCTCAGACCCTATACCGGAAATGAGGTCATGGCAGGAGTTAAAGTGTCTTTTTGATCTTGCCATAAAAGCTCGGAAATTATTTCAGGCTTTTGCGCGAGCCGTTGTTGGCTTGCGCGAGGAGCCTTTGTTTTTGGGGTTGAGTTAAACTTCTTTAACTCTCAGGCCATTTTTGAGGTGAGAACATGATTGCCGTAACCGAACCCGTGGGAATTGCACAGGTCAGTGAGGCCACAGGGCTTCCTCCAAGCACAATCCGCTTTTACGAAAAGTGTTTCCCTGTCTATCTGACGGTTCAAAAAACAAAGGATGGGAAGGGCGGAAGAAGGCTCTATACTCCTGATGACCTTCAAAGGATCAGGGAGATCGCCCGTCTTCTTCAAGAGGAGGGTCTTACCATCCGAAGCGCCCGGACTCGACTGGAGGGGGTTGATGAGTCCGCTGCCAGCGGAGCTCGAAAAAAGGTAAGAGACATGCAGATTCCAGGAAATGCGACCGACCTTTGCAAGGAGATCGAAAACTCGGCTCTTGCCCTTCAGGAATCCTGGTCGAAAGCGGAACAGGCTCTCGGGCGGCTGATTGAGGCGAAGAATGAAGATCTGCGCCTCCGTCTGGACCGTGCGGTCACCGCCATCGAGGGCTCCTCGAAACCTCAGATATCTCCTGATGTATTGAAATCTCTCAGGGACAGTGTGGACAATCTTCGCACCTCCTGGCTCGACGCGCAGCACAAGATTCTTAGAGCCCTGGAGGAGGTTCCATCCTGGTTTCGAAAGGATGGGCAGAGCTCGGACAAGCTGAATTCTCTTCTCACCTCCCAGGAGGCCTTTCGCCAGGAGGTCAAGGACCATTTTGAGATTCTCGCAGAACAGTTCTCGGAGCTTCAAAAGGGTCTCCCTTCCGAGGAAGGGGCCCATGCTTTCGTACCCTATTCTCTCGAGCCGGACGTAAAGGAAGAATTTACCCAGGTCAAGGAAGCTCTGAAAACGGTGAAAGAGGGACAGTGGAGGCTCCTCCAGGTGCTCCTGGACAAAGACAAGCTGGAAGGGGCGGGGAATGAAAGCGATTTCAAGATGATCCTGGACCATCTTGTTGAAGAAAATCAATTGCTGAGATCCCAGCAAAGCATGGTTTTTGATCTCGTGAAACAAGTGGATGAGAAGCTCAATCGGCTTCTTGGGATAACTGCGCTGGATCGCAAAAAGGACTGGTGGCACCAGATCTGGAAAAAAGGCGACCAGGCGTGAGGGCGCGGAAAGGAGAGGGCTGTGACGATCCGTCTTTTGATCTTAGTGATCGGTCTTCTGTTGTGCGTCTCTCCGGTCTTTTCCGCCACAGGGGGCGAATCTTCCCATCCGGATGATTTCTCTGGAAGGCGGCATTTGATCATTTGCCTTCAGGACCTGGGCCGAAGAGGGCAGAACCATACTCGTGCCCTGACCCGGACACCGATTGAGCTGGAGCTCGTTCAAGGACCATTCGTTGCTCGCCCGAAAAGCGCTCTTGACCCGAA
Organism: Armatimonadota bacterium; assembly: GCA_016183865.1. Lineage (GTDB taxonomy): Bacteria > Vulcanimicrobiota > JACPDT01 > JACPDT01 > JACPDT01 > JACPDT01. The sequence continues at coordinate 4,140 of JACPDT010000352.1, forward strand.
CACCTTCACCCGAATCCCCAAGAACTACCTTATTGAGGAATTTGCTTTAGGCACCTCCGGCAGCGCCCGTTGGAAGAATCCTGTGGACAAGCCTCTCTATCAGGTCCTTCACGGAGGCGTGACCCGCATCGGTCCTCTGGATTCACTCCTGGATCAAATGACCAACATTGGGGGCGGAGAGGTTCTGGCAGGAACTGTGGTGCTTCTCCAGATACGCGGTCGTCCCAGGGACAAGGATGCAGCCAGATCCATGGCCGAAGCTCTCGTCCTGTCGGCAGCCTACTCACAGGCATTGAAGGGGATCGCGATCCGGGCCAGACCCGACAACGACCCTGAGTGGAAATCCCTGTGGACGGGGCCCACCGATTCGTTTCCATCAGGACACGCAGCCGCCGCCTGGGCAGCCGCGGAGGTCCTGGGGCAGTACTACCCGCGCCGGCGGGCATGGTTTCATCTGATTGCGAATCTTGTGGCCCTTTCCCGTGTTTCTGTTGAGGCCCATTATCCCACAGATGTTCTGGTGGGGTATTTCCTCGGGAGGGAGTGCGGCAAACTGGGTTTGGGACAAAGGAGCTTGCTGAATTCGCCTCCGGAAGAAAACCGGATAAATTTCGGCATTACTCCCATGGGGATCACGATTCTGATCTTTCGAAATTTCTAGGGATTGTTAGGAGTCGGATAAGTTTGCGTACATTGGTTCTTTTTCTGTGTTTGGGATTTCTCTTTTTTGCTCCGGGTCATCCGGCTGCGAATGAGGAAATCGGGAAAGTGAAAGGGGATTCCGGGCCCCAGCGGGTGGCGGAAGCGGAGAGTATCTTTCAGCAAATGAATGCCAGGCTGCAGGGGTTGCGGGACTATCGCGCCGCTTTGACCATCGGGATCCGCGTTCCCCTGCTCAAGCTGACATTGAAGGGGGACGTTTTTTTCAGGGAACCCGATAAACTCAAGGTTCAACTCAAAGGACTGCCCGATTTCCTGAAAGACCAGCCCGACATGTTTCGCACATCTGCCTTGTCGGGGAATTTCCGAAAAGGCTACGTGTCCCGGCTGATCGGAAGCCAGCTTCAGGATGGGATGCAATGTTATCTCATCGAAATGGTCCCAAAGAGCGACCCTAATGTAAAGAACATCCACGTCTGGGTCTCCAAGGATACCTATACGGCTGCAAGGGTCCACTACTATTACACAAACGGCGCCTACATCAAGATGCGGCAGCAATTCAAGCCGGTGTCGGGGTTCAATCTCTTGAGCCACGTATCGGGTGAGGTGAAATTCCCCAAGATCGGCGGGGAAGTGGACATGGATCTCGATGATTACAAGGTCAACAGCGGCTTGAAAGATGAGGCTTTCAACTGATTTTTCATTCATCGCCACAGAGGCGCGGAGAATCTCGGAATTGCAGAATGCAACGAATTTGAAATGGGAGCGAAGCGACCCTGTCTCTGCGGCAAAATTCGGGTGGTGAATTCAGGTTTCTTGTGCCCATAATAGAGCTCAATAATCTGCAGAAAACATTCCGTACAAAATTAAAGCCTCCCGGGCTCTCGGGAAGCATAAAGGCTCTTTTCAAGCCGGAGTTTCAGACAATTGAGGCGGTCAAGGGAATCAGCTTCAGTCTTGAGGCAGGGGAGCTCTTGGCCCTGATCGGGCCCAACGGCGCGGGCAAGTCCACCACCATCAAGATGCTTACCGGCATCCTTCACCCCACAGGCGGAACTGCTGCCGTCCTGGGTCTCACCCCCTGGAAGGATCGCCGCGCCCTGGCCTATCGAATAGGAAGCGTATTCGGACAAAAGCCCCAGCTCTGGTATCACCTGCCCCCGGCCGATACATTCCAGCTCTTTGCCCGCATTTACGAGCTCCATGAGCGGGAATACAGGAAGACCATGGCTTTCCTTGTCGAGGCCTTTGATATCGCCGATCTTCTGCACACGCCTGTGAGGAAGCTGAGCCTGGGCCAGCGCATGAAATGCGAGATCGCCGCCTCCCTGCTCCACGAGCCACAGGTGATATTTCTGGATGAGCCCACCATCGGCCTGGATGTGGTGGCCAAGCAGCAAATCCGTGATACCATCAAGCTCATGCACGAGCGGAACAAGACAACAATCTTTCTGACAAGCCACGATGCAGGCGACATTGAGAGTCTCTGCAAGCGCGCCATCATCATAAACCACGGCCAGGTCATCTTCGATAATCGCGTTTCGGCACTCAAGAGGCGTTATCTGACGCGGAAGGTGGTCAATGTGCGTTTTGCGGAGCGCCTGGAGAGCGGCTTCTCCCTGGACGGGACGGATGTGCTCAAATCGAGCGAATACGGCGTAAAACTTGAGTTCGATACGACACGGTTCCCAGTTGAGAGCGTGCTCCAGCGCCTCATGACCTCGTATCCGGTAGTGGATATCACCGTGAATGACCCGCCCATGGAGGAGATCATCGCTCACATTTATGCCGCGCCTCCTGATGAGGTGATCCAGTAGTGCTCCATCGGGTCGTGCTCGAGTTCAGTAAATATGGAGCCATTGCCCGCATCAACTTGCAGAACAACCTCGCCTATGCAGGGGAGCTGGCCTGGCGCAGCCTTTTCATGGTCGTCGTTCTGTATGTGCTTGTTCAGCTCTGGAGGGCCGCTTATTCCTCGGTGGGCACAGGCGCCATATCCGGAATGTCCCTCTCGGAGACCCTGTGGTACCTGGTGATGACGGAGACCATCATGCTTTCAAGGCCAGGTTTTGCGGGCAAAGTGTCCGAGGAAGTGAAAGATGGCTCAT
>JACPDT010000054.1 GCA_016183865.1 Armatimonadota bacterium
GAGAAAGGGGTCTTGGCGGACTCCCCTACAATCATTTTCGCCACATCTCTGACAGGCATCGCCTTATCTTTGCTTCCTGTCTGCAGATTCGTGAGGATTTGCGCTATGGGCCAGCCGGGCACAATCTCGAACTGCTGGGAGGCAATGACAACAGAGGCTGCGTCCTTGAGCTCATAGGCGGTTTCTGCGAGGCCCATCAGGCAGCAGTCGAGGCCCAGTATGTCCACCTTACGACCTGTCTCTTTTTCCGCTTCCTCCAGGCCCTGTCTCATTTCGGGGAGGGTCATGAGGTTCCCGGGAGAGACGTCATGCATGGTACCCATATATCCGTACCCATGGTCCATCATTACGACCAGGTAGTGCTCTGCCGGAAAGCTCTTCATTCCCCATGTGAGAAAATCTTTGAATGTCTTCTTGTCGGCTATGTCCACTTCTCCCAAATCTTGAACAACGGGAGATTGGATCGTCTTCACCTTGAATTGAATCTCCGCATAAGGTTCCGCGTTTTCCAGATGATATTTCACATCACTGGGCTCCTGGGCACCCTTGGTGATATAGTAGCGCCTGGCCCCTGACCAGTCTCCGTCCACCCCCAGCCTGTATTGACTGTAATCGTCCGGAATCTCCCGGCGGTCCAGTTGGGCTACAACATGGACATCTTCGTTGGAGCCGATTTTCTCCAATTGGAGAAGGCTATGGACTTCCGGGCCTTCCAGATTGTTGTCCCCGCTGATATAAGCCAGAACCGTCCATTTCCTGGGGGCTCCAAGAGGAACAGATTCGGGAAGCTCCGCCTTCAAGGCCCCGCTCTTTTTTGGAAATGCCTCAGGAAAAGGCTCTTCCTGTGCGCCTGTCCTGTAATTGGCCAGGGAGTCCCTGGGTGTGAGACCGGCATCATCCCCCGCCGCCAGGCCCTGGAGATCCCCAACTGATTCCGGTTCATCATAAGGCACCATCTTTCTTTAAGTTCCCCTACCGTTTTGCCTCCATCATTATCTCATCATGGTTTTGTGACATTCAAGTTCCAATCGAGTTCCATTTTTTGGAACGCAATTGGAACTTCATTGTCACGGGGACACATGGTATAGTGAAAAAAGTGACGATAAGGAAAGGAGTGCTCTACCTATGATCACCGGCGACCCATCAGCCCATTTCACACTGGATAACATGGCACAATTCGTAAGAGTAATGGAAGAGTATGCAGGTATAAAGGAACCTCCACCGCAAGCGCATCTTGAGGACAAGGTTGAAATAGGAAAAAATCACCTGCGTCAGGTGATAGTGATTCCTCCAGAAGGCCAATCCATGGGCTCCAGAACGCCTCTGAAGATGGGATCCCCAGGCAGCGGCGGGACGGAGAATTTCAGAATCACGAAAAGGTGGGACTTCCTGAACGGAGTCGGGGCGGAGACGGATGACAGGACCATTTCCGATCTGGAGAGGGAAGGCTGCAAGGTTTACGAAAATCAGCCATTTCCTCTGGTTCCCGGGATTCCCAGGGCAGGCACCCCCCTTCAGCCGACCCAGGTGGATCCCCTGAAACTCACAGGTGCGGATCGTCTCATCAAGGAGGGCTGGACGGGGAAGGGCGAGACCATAGCAATTCTCGGCTCAGGATATGACCACCCCCAGTACAAGCTGAAAGTCTGGGCCGATGTGATTGACTCGACCCCCCGGCCCGTGGACCCTGTTGGGCATGAGACCCATGTGGCGGGTGTGATTCACCAGTTTGCCCCGGATGCTGATCTCATGGCCATCAGAATGATGAGGCCCGATGGGCAGGGNGCCGATGGGCAGGGGCAACTCTTCGACATCATGGATGCTCTTGATCTGGTGTGGAAGAATAAGGAAAGGTTCAATATAAAAGTCGTCAACATGTCCCTCGCGGGTTTGCCTGACAACCTTCCCGATTACAAACATCCCATCAATCAGGCAATCAAGCTTCTTCATGATGCCGGAGTTACGGTTGTCGCTGCAGCCGGGAACTTTGGGCCGAACCCTGTTACGATCGGCGCTCCAGGAGACGCGGCGGCGGCAATTACCGTGGGAGCGGCCCTGGACCACACGACCATGAGCCTTTTCTCCAGTCGCGGGCCCACGGAAGACGGGCTGCCGAAGCCGGATGTCGTGGCGGCAGGAGAATATATCGTTTCCTGGAACGTTCCCGGCTCCCAGCTCGACAAGTTTGTCTCAATGGTGGAAAGGGTCAGACGAATGTCAGATCCCGAACTGGTGCAATTGCTGACCAGAGTTCCCGATGTGATGAAGCTTTTCAATCTCCCTGAGGACATCCTTGATCGTCCTTCCCAGGAAAGAGAAAAGATCATCAAGAATTCCCTGCCCGCCATGTACAAGCCTGATCCTCTGCATATCGCTTTGCCCGGAACATCCTTCGCCTGCCCGGAGGTGGCCGGGATTGTTCTCGACCTTGGCCAGGCAAACCCAAAATTGAAACCTGATGATTTCAAACAGATCCTCCGGGAGACGGCGGATCCAATGGGCCAGGAGTGGCAGGTATACGACCAGGGCGCCGGTTTCGTGAATGCCTCGAAGGCTCTGACTTCCGCCAAAGAGAAGGCAGCTTGACGAGATCTTAACATTTCGTTAACCGGGATTCCGGATTTGTCAATGGACGCTTCTTCGGAGTGAATGTATAATGATCCTTGAATCAAACACACGAGGAGGCAGTCATGAATACACTACAAAACGCAGTATTTACCCCAGGCTTTTCGGCTTCCCTTGCTTCGAGAGAAGCTCGCCCCCGGCAGTCCGAGGAAAGCGCCACTGTAAGCGCAAAGTCCGAAGACAATGATATCACGATCGGTCAGGCGGCGAGCGGTCTTACAGGCGCCGCGGCAGGCGCCGTCATCGAGACCGTGGGAAACACGGCTTCTTCAGTCGTAAACCTTCCCCGGGGCGTTTACCACGCCTATAAGGCCGTCATAAAGACCGATATGATCGGACCTGTCCTGAAAGCTTCCCTGTGCGCGCTCATTCCCGTTGCAGCGGCGGCAGTGCCCGTCCTGACGGCGCTGGGCTCCGCCGGATACGGCTTTTATCACGGTTTCGCAGAGGGAGTGGAGAATGGCGTGAAATCGGCCGTGAAAGAAACCGCCCGGGATGTGAAATTCTTCCACACGGAGATCTCGGACAAAGCCGTTGAGGCATTGCAGCAGATCGAGACCGAGCACCTCCCTGAAGGGCAGGAGCCTTATGATATCAAGATCATTGAGGCGGCAAAGGGCTTGACGGGCGCGGCTGTGGGAGCTGTCGTGGACGGCGTGGGCGCCGGAGCGATCACCCTGGTGGAGACTCCCAAAGGGGTCTACAAAGCGTACAAAGCCCTACTCACATCCGACAGCGGCCCGGTCATCAAGACAACAGGCTCCCTGCTGGTTCCTCCTGCCGCCATTCTCGCGGCGCCTGTTGCGACAGTGGGTGGAGGCTTATACGGTCTGTACAAGGGATTCGGCGACGCTTATCGGGATGGAGTCATAACTTCCGCGAAGAATCGCATAGAGGATCTGAAATCATACGCCAAATTCGTGAATGAGGGCCTGGACCAGATCAAGTAGAATCCCGGCGAGATAAAGGCGGCAAGATAACCTTGCCGCCTTGTCTCAACGCTTCTCCGTTTCCCGCCTCCGTGGTAGTGAGCTCTGCTACCCGCGCAATTGCGGAATCTGCGACACAACCTTGACATTGGTGCGCCCCACGATACGCTCTGACTCGTTGTCATGGGTAGGAATCGCGATTTTCTCGAAAACACTGGATTTCGCGGCATACTCTTTTTTCGTGACCCTGAACGTGAAGGCTTGCAAGGCAGGGCTTGCGTCTGTGCCGTCCTCAAAACATGTGGGGGAGCTCCAGAGCTGCTTTCCCAGGAACTCCACATTGGAGCCCACATTCTGGAAGTTGAATCGCCAGGTCGTGTTGTCCTTATCCAGTAGGAAGACCCTGAACTCGTCACCTTTCTCAGCGAGCACGCTGATATGACAGGTGTTTTTCATGTCCTTTGAGCAGGTCCGGACAGGGAAAAGGGTTCCATCCTTCATCTCCACCGCACCTGCGGGATGTTTGGCAAGGAATTTCCTTATATTGAGCTCCTGTGCGTCGCTCAAGTCACCCCCTCCGACAGTCCTGCTCGGGATCTCTGTCGGGTGGCCGGTTCCTCCGATGTTTCCAGGCCCCATTTTTCCTGAAACCCGGGTCGGGAGTCCCGTATCCTTTTCCAGTTGGGATTCCAGCTCGCCTACCGACTCCCTGGCGCCTCTCCGTTTCATGTTCATTGCTGCAGCGTGAAGCAGCTCTCTGTTTCTCTCCGCGTACTGCTCCTCAGGGGTTGTGTCTTTTGTTATGTCTTCATCCAATGACATGTGATAGTAAATGCTGCGATGATTGGCGCCTGTGTAAATCATGTTTTTATCTCCTTTCACTTTCTGCTTAAAGTCCCACGGCCCTCCCAGGCCTCACCCCCACCCGGCCTCCCCCCTCAAGGGGGAGGAGAAGAGCGGGAAAGGGAATTAGTCTCTGTGGATCAGGTTATAGGCAACCGCTCCTACGACGCCGATTCCCACGACGACTCCGATGCCGATCAAGAGGTTCCGGTTGAACTCATCCACCTTGCCCTGTGTAACCGAGTTGGCCTCACCGATGGTGGCGCACTTTTCTTCCATCTTGAGCGATCCGTCCGCGTTCTTGACCGGATTGTTGGCCGTAACACTGCTGACTCCGGTGGGGATACTCACGTGGCTGATCGTTCCATCGGGATTCATCTCGATATGGACATCGGATGGAAACATCTGGAAAGGCCCTTTGGCTTCATTCAGATCATTGGGGACCTCGCCGATTTTGACTTCTTTCGTCATCGGCACTTCCCAACATACTTTGAAGTCCCCGGGGAATGCCTTCAAATGGCTTCCCAGCATGAATTTGTCGCCCCACATACGCGGGACTTCATAAGTTCCGATTTTCTGGTGCTCCACTCTTTCCTGAAAATCGTGGTGCCAACCGGTCACCTCACTGTGAACTTCCCTGTGGGCCACATCGTCAGGATATTTGCTTGAAAGCGCGTCGGCCTCGTTGTTCCACGCCTCATAGCCGTCCCGCATTACAACATGCAGGTGATCCTCGGTGATGGGATGAGTGTACTGATCCACCCCTTTGAAGTTATGCTGTATGATTTCCCTGGTATCCCATTGAAGCTTGTCATGATTGGCCAGATACTGAGCATGCTCTGCTGCCGAGTGCCCGTGGGTGCCTGTCGCGGTGGAAGCAGGGGCGTTTGTGGTCGTTGGTGTGGTGGGAACGGTGGCGGGCACTGATGCGGATCCTTCGCCATGATCGTGGCCGGCATTGGCCGAGGCAACACTTGTCATGGCGAGAAGCCCGATCGTGGTCAGACCTGCGCCGATTCCGACCTTCGTAGCGGTTTTCCTGAAATCACCGCTCTCCGATTTCTTCTCTACGAGATCTCCTGACCACTTATTGACCTTATCGGCCAGATTCCCTTCGCCTTCCTTCTTGAAGCCCTTTCTTGCAATATCAGAGCTGTTGAAGGTGCCTGTCGGAAGAACTCCTATCATGGACATTGATTTTCCCTCCGTTCATCGCGATTTGTGCTTTCATGATACCTGCGCCTCCTGTGACATTCAAGTTCCCGGGGGGCTCCAATTTCAATCCTGGCACTTTTTGGATCCATCCTGGTACTGGATTGTCACAGATCTTTGGCTTAACATGAACCATAAGTTCTATAGGCAAGAGAGGAAATGAAAGTGATAAGAAGCGATGGAGATCTGGTCGGGAGTCTTTCGGCATTCCAGTATCCCCGCAGGGCGGTTTTCCCTGAAGCGATAGATCTCCGAAAAGAACCTGTGGAAACTTACCTTCAAAGCCGGATTCTTGGCGAGAACCACCCGTACAGGGAGACCTATTCTCCAAACGATACAGGCAGGGATCGAGCGGAAGGATCGCTGAAACAGCTCTATTCCCTGGAAGAGTATTCCCGGAGAGAGGCGGAAGACCTTACTGCACCCCTTGTGCAAGGGGCCTCCTTTGACCCTCTCTGGCAGGTAAAGGCGGGAGGAGAAAACTACGAAATCGGTTTCGCCTATATCCGCTTGAATGGGGTCATGATTCCCGAAGGGCTTGTGATCAGGCGCGTGAGTCGCGATGAGGACTGCCGTTTTGTCCCACTGGCATGGCTCTATGGCAATGAGTATGTGAATCCCCAGGTGGACCATGTCATGATGAATGACAGAGACTCCTTGTTTCCTTCCCTTCAATCCACCTTGAGCTATGGGTTGCCTACATCCGTCGAGATCGAGGAAACCCCCGAGAAAATCAAATTGAAGCTCGAATTCAAGCATCCTCTGGAATATGTGTACAGTCTGAAGATGAGAAACGCGGTCCCCAAGGTGCAGGAAACAGACAAGATCCAGGGCTCCGTTGAGATGACTTTCTTCAAGAACAGTTCCAGGATGGACATCGCGGGAACCAGGGAGATCAAAAAGAGAATCGTGAACCACAATGGCTCTAATCTCATCCAGGAAGTAGTGAAGGGCGGAGAATCTCCGACGATCGGCATCGGCGGCTATCTGATAACCCCCGCTCATGACGACAAAATCGCCTCATTCCAGCTTGAGAAGAGAAAAGGGGGGCGTCTGATCTCAACCCTGTCTTTCGACAAGGGGGTCCAGGAGCTGGGCCGCGTAGAAAACTTCCAGGATTACTATACCACAATCTCAGGAAACAAGGCGACCCTTGTTTATATTCCGGATTTTTCCCGTCAGGCCAATCGGAAGGCGTATCGGGACAAGGAGGGGACCACATATCCTTCCAACAGTCTTTCCATGTTCAGGTACAACAGTTTTTACGATTATGGGGCAAAGGGATTTCCCTCATTCAAAGAGCCTGATAACCCTCTGGTGGTCAAGGTCGCTGCTTCAGAAGGCCATCTGGGAGAAGGCTGGATCGGAATACCCATAGAGCCCGGAGTCTATAAAGACTCCGTCATCATCCTCTTTGACCTCCCTCTTGACTCCGATTTCGGAAAAATCGTGGAGGATCTGAAGGATACATCCCGCGAGAATTTTCCCGAACCCCGAAGGACATTCCTTAGGCAGTAACAAATCTACCTCCATACCCGATACGCGGAGGTAGGTGACATGGTGTTGGCTTTGCGCATACTCCCCAAACCCTCCGACCTTTTTGTCGGCAGGGAGAAAGAACTGGAGAAGCTGGATTCATCCTTCACCGGGAGGCGTATTCTCTTTCTGGAAGGGATCGAAGGGATCGGGAAGACAAGTCTTGGCCTCGCTTTTGCAAATTCTCTCGAAGGGAAATCACCCGGCAAGGTCTTCTGGATTCCCTGCCAGGAGGGGTGGCAGGTCGAATCACTCCTGAAAGAGATCCTCAACTGGCTTCCCAATCAGGCAAGGGAATCCTTTGAGGACTGGGGGAAAGAAGGCCCCCCCGGGGTTCAAGAGCGGTTCGTGTACCTGATCCATCTGTTGAATCGGGAGGGAGTGACCGTTTTTGTGGATGACCTCCACCTCGTGGACGGCACAAACCTTCCGCAAATCCTCAGCAGCCTCAAGATGTATCTGAGAGAATCCAAGTTCTTCTTCATCACGAGGGAAAGACCGAATCTCTCCCCCATGGAGATGCTGGATCTCCTTGAGGTAAAGCTCGAAGGATTGAGCTCTTCCGAGGGCCTGGCGCTTTTTGAAAGCCTCCTCCAGACCGACGAGTCCAGGGCGGCTTCTTCCCGGGATATTCTGGAAAAGGTCGTGAGAAAACTGGTGGGACACCCTCTCCTCATCAAGACCTTCGCGGCCCTCATGCTGGAAGGGCTGGGGGAACCGGGAGAGCTCTTGAGCGACCTTCCTGATTTTTTCCAGGAGATGGAAAGAAACTTGTTTCACAGAATCCGTGAAGGACTTTCCAATGGCGAAAACGAGCTTTTGGGACTTTTCAGCGTGTCCAGGGTCCCCCTTCATCGTGATCTTCTGGGAGACCAGAAGCTTCGCGAGGGCCTGGAAAAACGATTTCTTCTTGCCAGAGATGAAAAGGGCAGATTCTCGGTGCACTCTCTCATCAGGGAGTTCACTCTTCGCGGGCTCGGACAGGAAGAAAGGCTCTCCCTTCATCAGCGGCTTGCCGAGCATTTTCACGGCTATCTCAAGAAAGCCACCGGAGATTCGGAGCTTGCCCGGGAAGCCCTTTATCACTATCTTGAGGCAAACCGGCAGCAGGAAGCCCGAAATCTGCTTCTTTTGTTCGGGGGCAAGCTCTGTTCTCAGGGTTACTATGAGGAAGTTCTGCGTTTCGCCGCAGCCCTTGGAACATCGGATCCGAAGCTGCTCGTCATGCGGGCCAATGTTCTTTCCATTCTCGGGCGATGGGAGCAGGCGACAGAGATCTTGAAGCAGATGGAGGGGACTCTGAAGGACGAGTCCCTTCTTGCGGAGGTGCTGTCATCTCTGGCGGGAGCTTATCTGAACATGGGGAAACTGGGAGATTCACTGGAGCATTATGAAAAGGCCCTGTCCATTTTCAAAGACACGAACAACCTCAAGGGGGCCCTTAAGGTCTTGAATTACATGACCTTCATCTATGGTTTTCGGTCACAGAGGGAGAAGGCCCTATCCTGTGGCGAGGAAGCCGTCAAATATGCCAGGGACCTCAAGGACGAGGCAGGGCTTGCCCACAGCCTTCGGATGCGCGGCGTAGTGCTCCTGGACAGCGGCCGCTTTGCCGAGGCCCTTGAGGTGTCGCGGGAATGCCTGGAGAAGGCCAAGGCCATAGCTTCCATGCGCCTAACCTGCTGGGCGCTGATCAATCTGAGCACTGCTCTTCTCGGCTTGGGGCGCACAGAGGAGGCCAGGGAAGTCGTCAATGAGAGCCTGGAAAAGGGTTCGACCTCTTTCGATACGCAGATCCTCGGTTTTTCCCACATGACGCTTGCCAGGGTCCATTGGGAAGAGGGCAATCTCGAAGAGGGTCTTGATGAGCTGGAAAGAGCCAGGACCAGCTTCGCTTCCCAGGGTAACACTCTCGGCGAATCCATTGCCAAGTACCATATTGCGCTGGTTCTGCAGCAGAGCGGAAAAAACAAAGAAGCGGAAGACATGTTCAGGGAAACTATGGAGACCGCAATCAAGGCCCAGCATTTCGGCATGGAGATCAAGAGTCGGGAGTCTCTGGCCTCCTTATATTTGATCCGGAGTCGCCCCAAAGAAGCCGTGGAGCTCGCGGAGAAAAATTTGCAGGATCTTGCGGAGGTTCAGAGGGAGGAGAGTCGCGGTGAAGCCTACCTGATCCTTGCGGAGGCTTCGTGGCGTCTTCACGAGACGGAAAAAGCGGAGGAATATCTGAAGCTCGCCACGGAGACAGGGAGAAAAGAAGCGGCGGATTTTCTCACTGCGAGAGTCCTCTATCTGGCGAGCAAGATCTCGGGGGCAAAAGCGCAGACGAAAGTAGCTCATCAAGAAGAGGCGCATTCTCTGCTCCAAAGATTGACAGGCAGCCGACAGCGTCTGGTCCAGGGATATTTTGACCGGATTGATCTTCTCACAGAAGAGCGGTATTTCATCAAAACGAAGGAGGGAGAGCGTCTCGCGGACAAGGAGGAAGTGGGGAAAGTGAGAGCAGGGCGGAAAGGGTTCTCCCTTTTCATTGACCTGCCTCAAAAGACGGTTTGGGAGAAAGAGAAAGGGGATATCAACATCCTGGGAAAACGAATCCTCTCGACTCTCCTCATTTTTCTTGTGAAGAATGCAGGGAAAGGCTTCACCAATGAGGATGTCTTCACCTCAGTCTGGGGATACAAATATGATTCCCTCGTCTCGGCGGGGGAAGTGCGAAAGAATGTGTCCCGCCTGAGAGACTTGATTGAGCCTGATCGCAAGTCGTGGAAATACATCAAGCTCTCTGAGGGCCTCATGAAGGAAAAGGGGAAATACTCCTTCGACAAGTCCCAGGACTTCTGCATCATTGAAGAGGTAAGGGAATAATATAAGCATCGGGGGCCGGACGTGGTCTGTGGGAGGGAGTATCGCCGGCCCCCTAACCCACCCGATGGGTGGGTGTACTTTGCTCAGTCCAGTTTACCTCAACAACCGATTATGAATTCCGGCTCTACGGGAAAGATCTCGCGGACGATCTCACCCAGGTTGTCATCAAGGATGACGAGAGTCTCATGCGTTCCCCTGATCATCCTGCCCGCGCTCTCAAGAACTTTACTTATATCGCTTCTGCGAGGAGCGTGACAGCCCCATTGTGACTTTTTCATTTTCGATCACTCCGAGTTCAATTGCTCTTCCCGAATACGATTTTCCCACAGTGGAAGGTGACAATCAAGTTCCAAATCGGTTCCAATTCCCGAGGGGGCCCATCAAAAAATAGCCAGGGAGCGATTTTGCGCTCCCTGGCTATCCGAACTTGATTCGAGCCTGTAATTCCTACGTGCAGTGTTCCTCAGAAGTGGGGCACGCTTCCCCGAAGAAGCCGAATTGTTCCCTGGCAGTAATGCTTGGACGACTGTACATGGATCGTTCACCTCCTGAGTGATGAGTAAGGGATTGACAACCTGGTTCCAATCATAAAGGACAAATGTGAAGAAAATTTGAACATCCGGGTCTGAGAGGAATTCCCTGGGGAGACAGGGAATTATAGTCATCCTTGAAAGTTTCGCCATCATCGCCTTCGCCAGTTGCGGAGGGGTGACGCCGGAGCCTGGGTGCCCTAAGGCGCGGAGCAAACTGGGTCCCACTGGGGGATGGGAGTTTGTGAGCACCGTGGGCTGGCGAAGGCGGCAGGACCCCGTAGCAACGGTCGCACACACGGCGATACTTTGCGTGAGAACTATAGAACGAAACGGGTCGGCTCATTGCAAGTGTTTACACGGGGGGATGCCTAGATGAAAAAAATCCATTTCCTATTTCTCTCGATCGTACTGGTTTTTCTTTTCATCTCTTCGAGCTCCCTCCTCTTTGCCGCGGTTGAGAAGCACCTCGAAGCACCTACGGAAAACCAGCGTCAATCCTTCGTGCGAGCTCACTACCAGGTGGATTTTCTCGTAAAGCCTGTTCAACTCTCCCCCAAGACGGAGGCGGAAATCAAGATCAGGGTTCTGGATACCCGATCAAGGAAGCCGCAACCCGTCTCCGGCGTCAAAGTGCAGGTCTCCCTGTCCAGCCAGGGCGCCACCTTTGTCCCTGAGGACATAAAAGTGGAGGAAAAGGAAACAGGGACTTTTGTCTGTCGCCGCGCGTTCCCGCAAACAGGGGAGTACTGGCTCGTCTATTATCTGGAAACCCCCGATGGGCTTCAAGTCAAGGCGCCCTTTCAGGTGATCGTAGCCCCCGACATTGCCGATCGTGAAGTTCCTACAGTTGACGAGGAGGGGCACAGCAAGAAAACCTCCAAGAAGGACAAAGTTTCCAAGAGCGATGCAAGCCCCAAGGAAGAGCCCAAGAAGAAGAAAAAATCCAAGAAAGAGGCCTTTGTCCCCAGAGTGGAACCCCCTGAATACGAGACTTCTGCAAGCCTGCTGCCCGCTTTTTCTCCCGCAAATCTGAACCATGTCCAGACAGTTGGAAACTTTCAGATCGCTCTCGGAACCGTTCCGGCACAGCCTGCAAAGGGGACAGCCACCGAGTTTCAGGTAAAGGTGCTCGATCTATCGAAAAAAGGCGTAAATGGGGATTCCCCCGCGATTTCAGGCGCCAACATAACGGCAAAGGTCACCCTCCCGGCTCTCCCCGATTCCGCTGGAAAGGGCTACCAGGCGCGTCCCGAGGGTTCGTCAGGGATTTACCGGTTCGCCCACACTTTTCCCATGGAAGGGGAATATAGAGTCCTGGTGACGGTAAGGACCTCCGAGGATGAAATCTATCGGGCGGTATTTCCACTGGAGGTTGAAACCTCCAAACCTCAGTAGGTCCCTCCAACATATGAGAACCCACGAGGCTCTATCGCCCCCTCCCCTAACCCCTCCCGCAAGGGGAGGGGAAATCAGCGCCCGAGATACAAGCGTCTACAAGGCCGTCTCAACTCTTCTGTTTCTAGTGTTTCTCTGGGGCTGCACGGTTCCGGCCTCGGAATCTGTTGCACCTTCGGGGGTTTCGAGTCTCCCGGTCCCTGCGACTCCTTTTCAGGAACTGAGCGGTTATGTTTATGCACCTCTTTCCCCGGGGGGCTCTCTTCTCGTCACCCCTCAGAGTCTTCCTCCGCCCGGCTACGGCCCGGCTCAGGGCGCTTCCGTATCTTATGCCGGCGATTCTTTCAGTCTCCGCTCAAGAAGGGCGATCTCTACTGCAATAACGGACGGATCGGGACATTTTGCGATTTCGTCCGTTTCCCTTCCAGCGGGAGTGCCTTCCGTTTTCGTTGTTGCCACACTGTCCGGCTATCCTCCCGCCAGGGGGCTCCTGCCTGCGGGAAAATCCGCGTGGACCGTGCTTGTCTATATGGACGGCACCAATGATCTGGATACATTCGGAGACCTGGATCTGAACGAAATGGCCAGGATCGGCTCATCAAGCTCGGTCCAGATCATTGTTCAGCAATCCAAGCTGTCACTTGGGGGGCGGGCCAGGCGACTTTATGTCCGGACATCCAAGGAAGGCGGCGCTCTCGAGCTTCAGAACCTGGGAGTGGTGGACATGGCTTCTGTGGGCACACTCAAAGACTTTCTCGCATGGGGCCAGGGGACTTTTCCTGCCGACCATTATCTGGTGGACTTATGGAACCATGGGGCAGGTTGGAAAAGGCAGGACTTAAGGAGAGGCATCTTCATAGACGATGTGAGTGGTCACATCCTATCTCTTCCCCTTCTGGAACAGGCTCTGCTGGCCTGTCCCGCGAAACCGGATATTCTGGGATTTGATGCCAGTCTGATGGGGATGATCGAAGTGGCGTACCAGGTCAGAAATACAGCCACACTCATGGTCGCTACGGAAGAATCCCCTCCTTCCGAGGGGTGGCCCTATGACTTGATTCTGGGGCCCCTTGCGGCCAATCCGTCCATGACCCCGGAGAACCTGGCCAAAACCATGGTGGACGGAAATGTCTCAACCTTTCCTACGCTTCCCTATTCTGCCGTTCGCCTTCAGGGAATAGCGGACGCAGCCCAGAAAGCAGGGGCCTTCGGCAAGGTTCTGACAGCCAATTTCGCCCCCTTTGCAGTGCAGATAAGAGCTGCGCGCAATGCAACGAAAACCTACAAATATCCGGATTTCGCCGATGCCTGGGATTTTGCGGACCGCATCAGGAGCAGCATAGCCCAGGCAGACATACAGCAAGCCGCAACCGATTTCATGACAAGCATCGAGAATGCCGCTTTTTATGAAAAGGCCGCAGGGGATGCCTCTCATGGACTCACAATCTTTTTCCCTGTCACAAAGGGTCCCTGGCTGGATTTCAATGGAAACGATTACTCCACAATGGCTTTTCCCCTTTTTGCTCCTGACTGGCACCAGTTCTTGAAGACCTACAATCCATAAACGAAGAACAGCTTCTTGGGAACAGCCATACGCCCCTGGGCGGGGAGGAAACAGAAGCAAATTTCGCGCTTCGTCGCTGCGAGGGCGTCATTATTTACGAGCCGAGCGCTTACCTTTGCTCTTCGGGGGGACCGTCCACCGTCCTGATCGCATAGAGGATCTTATCCTTGAGGTTGGCAGGCAACCCCTCGGATGTCCCCTTTTTTTTCACAAGAGCCTTAAGTTGGCGCTCGAAAGTGAACTTGTCACAGCACTGGAGACACCGGTCCAGATGTTTCTCCATGTCAGCAATCTCAGCTTCTGTAAGCTCGTGATCCAGATAGTCGTGCAACTGGGCAAACGCTTCCTGACAAGTAATCATGCAGAAGTCTCCCTGGCAAATTGTGCTTTTTTCGCGTATTCCCACAGATATTTCTGGAGAAGTTTCCTCCCCCGGGAAATTCTGGAACGCACCGTCCCTACCGGACACTCCAGGATATCAGCGATCTCCTGGTAGGTGAATTCTTCTATGTCTGCAAGCACAACAGCCAGACGAAACTCCATCGGAAGCTTCTCCAAGGCGATCAGTACATCCTCATCCAGAAACTCTTCCAGGACAGCCTTGTGCGGACTCACGTACTGGCTGAAGGCATCGTCGTCCCAGGCCTTTTGATACAGATAAAATTCCGGGATCTCGTCCAGGGAAACCCTTTCTCCTTCCCTGGAATTCTTGCGATAAATGTTGATATGAGTGTTGCCCATAATTTTGAACAACCAGGCCCTAATATTGGTTCCTGGCTGAAACTGGGAAAAAAACCGATATGCCCTCATATAAGTTTCCTGGACCAGGTCTTCCGCATCCTTATCGTTTCCTGTCCAGCGACGCGCAGTCCGATATAAGGCCTCAAGGTGAGGAATCGCAGTGCCTTCAAAGCGCTCGCTATCCACAATAACCTCCATAACACCCTCCTCGCTATCAATTCGTTATGGGACGAATTCCCTCCTCTACGTTTTCAGTATACCCAAAAAGAGCTTTCCCTATCACAATCCCCGGGGCGTAGCAGGACCACAAGCCCCGACATACGAAGAATATGGGCAGGCACAGTGACAGATTCAAGAACAGGAGGTACCCTGATTTGACCGGTAACGACATGTCGAGTTTCATGAAGCCTGCCCAGGTGGGTCAGGCCGCACCCACTTTTGCTCTCGAAGGGGTGTCTCCCGATGGAACCTTCGAGACCTATTCCCTCAACGATTATCTGGGACGCTGGGTTGTCCTGTTCTTTTATCCTCTCGATTTTACTTTCATCTGCCCCACAGAGGTCATGGAGTTCAACCGCAGGTGCCCCGAATTCGAGGAGCGCAATGCCGCGGTTTTCGGAATCAGTGTGGACAGCGTTCACTGCCACAAGGCCTGGATCGATAAGCAGGTCGGAAAGCTGGACTATCCCCTTCTGAGCGATATCACCAAAGAAACGAGTCGAGCATTTGGAATCCTCATGAAGGAACAGGGAATCGCCCTGAGAGGGACTTTCATCATAGACCCGAGCGGAATAGTGCGCTACCAGGCGGTCCTGGACATTTCCGTGGGAAGAAGCGTATCGGAAACTCTGAGGGTTCTTTCCGCACTGAGCACAGAGGAGCTATGTCCGGTGGACTGGAGGCCAGGGCAGGCGACTCTGGGGAAGGTGCATTAGCGATCGTGTCGTGGCATTTTGTCACAACAGTTTCGCGGAAGCCCTTGCAGCCCTGTACATGTCGCGCAAAGTCGCGCCCGGATCTTTCTCGTAATCCTCCCGGGAAACCTCCAGTTTCCCGGGGCTTTGAATCTGTCTTTTTTGTCCAGCAAACTGCTGAAACACTTTTCCGTGCGGCTTTACAGTCCCGTCTTCGCGCAGGAGTCCGAAGAATCGTTCATGGGGGGCTACTGTGAAAGGCGGGAGTTCCCAGAGACTTCGGTGATAGTCTGCGAAACACCATGGGAATGCTCCCAGAGCCCCTGCCCTGTGAAGGCCCTCCAAAGCAGCCTGATAATAGGCGGCAGCGTCTTCTTCGCCGAGGATTTTCACCGTCCCCGTGGACTCCTTTTTACAGATTTCAGGGCGGCCGCAAGGCATGCCGAATTCCTCGAAAAGAACGGGTTTTTTCCCGACAGTTTCAGTGAAGCGGCATAGAAAAGGAACAAAGGAGGTGTCCAGTGGTCCCCCCGACCATCCCACATACTGGGGATAGCCGTGCATGCAGAGATAATCGTTTCCTTCGGCCATGTCCTGAGGACGAAAAGGGCTCCGACCCTCCAGATCATCGGTGTGGATTCCGTTGGTGACGGTATGACGGGGATCTATGGTGCGAATCCAATCGCAAACGACGCTGTTCCAGGTCTTAACTTCCTCGGAGGATGCCGGAATATCCAGATTGGAATGCTCATTGCCGAGGTCCCAGCCGTAGAGGGCGGGATGGGCTCGAACCTGTTCCACTACCGATTGAACAAAGAGCTTCTCCGCCTCGACCATGGCCGGATCACTGTACAGGTTCCTTGGAGACGCCTTCACGATCCGGTCTCCTGCATACACGGGAAAGCGGTCTCCAGACCGCCACGTTCCCAGTGTCCACTCGGGAAGCCAGTTCACGCCGCTCATGTGACCGCAGAAAAGAGTCGGCATCACCTGAAGGCCAAGGCTTTCGGCGATCTTGAGCACATCACCCAGGGCCAGCAGGGAAAAGCGTGATATCTTGTCACCGGATTTCTGAAAATCCTCCCAAAGGAGGAAGATCCGCACAATCCGGAATCCGAGATCTCTGATGAGATCGAATTCCTCCCTGACCAGCTTGCTCTGAAAGTCTTTCCAGAAATACATGGCCTGTCGGCCGTGAAATCGAAGTTTCCCTCGAAAAGAGAGCTTCCCACAGCATAGACATCCACGGGCACTTTTCTTTTCTCGAAATCGGTAATTTTCTTGAAATTAAACCCTCCGGATGCGACAATTTTCACCCAGGTGAACCCCTCACTGTCAAGGGCTTTGCGAACTTTCCAAACCAGTTGCGGAATTACGCCCGTCGGAAGGAAGAGACCCATCTGATCCAGAACGGAGCGATCCACCAGGGTCCCGGAAGTGTCCAGGCGGACGCCCCACAGCTTCTTTCCAAGGGCCCTCGCAACGGCAAGAGAAGTTGCGACACAGTCGTTGTCAAAGTCAACGAGAGAAATGACCTTGACCGAAGGATCAATGATCTCCTCGAATTTCCGAGTTGCGAGAACCGTGTCTCCTCCATAAGCTGCGATGAGTCCGTGGGGCATGGTGCCCAGACCCTCGGAGCCCCACCATTCCCCCTGGGCATCCGTGGAAACTCCCGGCGCCCCGCTGATGTAGGCGGCATATCCATCTCCGGTCTGCACCAGGTGGTGATCAAATCGGGCAGGGAAAAAGAGTACAGGTTTTCCCTGAGCTGCATCCACGACTCTCCGCGTATTTGTGGCCACTTTTGTTCTCCGCGCGAGAACTCCCAGGTAATCGGTTTCCAGGTGACAAAAAAGGCTGTAATCTCCTTCAATGGTCATGACCGTTTCCAACGGCTCGAGGCGATCACCGTCATGGAGCGCACGGACTGTGAGGCGATCCCACCCGGATGTGAAGTTTCCCTTGGAATCAAGGGTGCCGGCACAGAGCTTCAAGATCGCGATGGCTTCGTCAATGCCGCACAGAACGGCTTCATTCTTTTGAAAGACCTGCATGGTAACTACGGGGCGGTAGTTGTCTTTTTCAAGGATTTCCTTGGTCCTGTTGAAGTACTTGTCCGCATAATACCCTTTTCGCATTTTTTCCACAGGGAGATGAAGAATGTTCGGATCGAGGCGCTTCTGTGTCGGAGTATGGACGGGGCTGTTCCCTTTCCCCATGTTTATACCTCCTTGTGGCGCACCTTCTCCCCTTGCCCCGTGGGAGGGGTCGGGAGAGGGAGTCTTCGCGCCATTGCGCTACATTATTATATGACCCTTCTCCATCTCCTTGTTTTTGGCGGCCCGAAAGTTTACAAATTGTTCGTTTACTTTGTTTCAACAAGTTTCTATAATGAAACTACAGTGGCGGAGGGAGACAAAGAAGCGTTATTTTGAGGAGGAGGCAGTTTCAAATGAACACATCCCTTGCTTTCAGGCCGATTAATCACGAATTCTCACCGCCCCCCGCACCCCAGGCGCCCCCATCCGAGGAAGCTCCATGTTCACAGGCGCAGGAACCGGGTTTCGCCGAAAGGGGCATGCACTTCGTTGAAAAAGTCTGCGGAGGCGGGCACCACGCTCTTGCCGGGTTCCTTACGGGCGGTTGTGTCGGGGGTCTTGAAGGCGCCAAGCTCATCACGGAAAAGTTCATGAAGAACGTGGATGAGGTGAAAAGCCCATTACTCCTCACGGCGATGACCGCCATAGGCGCAGGCGAAGCGGGCGCCCTTGTCGGAAGTCTGGTTCCTCCATTGGGTTCGTTTGTCGGTTTCTGCGCAGGGGTCCTTGGAACGGCTGCGGCTTATGCCCTGGACCAGAACGAAAACAAATTCACCGCGCAGTTGGGCAAAGTGGTCGGCAAGATCCACGCCCTCGTCCTCGGTCCTGTCGTCGGAGGGCTTGTGGGCGGAGGCATAGGTGCAGCCCACGGAGTCATTGATGGATGGAAATACGGATATGATCATAACGGCCGGCTCATTGATCAGTTGCACGGAGGTGCGTTGGGCGGTTAAGCCTTTTCGCTGCCTGGAAAGCACTTTCGAGCCCACCCTGTCGCTGAGTGGGTCGAGACACAAATCCCATCACGCCTTGGCGCGTCTCTGGGCCGATCTCGGGGCGCTCCTCGACTGCGCTCCTCAACGTAGCGCTTCGGCTACGCCTGCGGTGCTCGCTCGTGCGCGCTCCCGACCTCGTCTCCAGATCCATCGCCAAATCATTGA
>JACPDT010000350.1 GCA_016183865.1 Armatimonadota bacterium
CATGCAAACGGACTGATTTTCTTAGTTCTTCTGTGGGAAGCGGGCCTTCCTGAAATCGTAAGCGGTAAGCAACCCCCTCACCCTCTCCCCTTCTGGGAGAAGGAACTCGGAAAATTACACTCTCTGGATGGATCGAGGGGCAGGGGGGTGAACGCTTACCCCTTTCTTATTCAAGTGTCGTGTTTCCTGGGCGGAAGATTGTCAGATGTGCTGTCTATCGGAGCCCAGGTCTCTCTGTCCGTTCCTCATTTTTTTCGATCGCGACAGATCCAGGAAGAACAACCACAGGCTCCTGGACCCCCTGCACAACCCGAAGAGCCGAGAAAATCTAGTGGAGGCTTATTCTACTCGGTGCGACTGATTCAGCAGTTTTGAGGCACATGGCTCTTCAGAGGATTCGGTTTTCGGAACCTTCGGGCACCTGTCACGAGCAAACGCTACCTCTCTTGAGGAACATCCTGGCCCGGCGGTTTCAGGCCGCGACGGCCTGGTTCCGAATAATGAACTGCCAAAACGACGGGATATCATTTTCTGCTAGTTCAAGTTCCGTAAAACCGCTGGCTTGAATCGGTTCCAGAATGCGTGCTGCGGCTGTTCCGAGGAGCTCTCGTCTCTGTCGTTGGGACATCCCCTGCCAGTCCGGCGAAATGATAATCAAGTCAAGGTCGCTGCTTTCCGTTGCTGTTCCCCTGGCGTGCGATCCGTACACATAGACACGGGAACAGTTGATGCCCATCGTCATAAGCTGTTCCCGAAAACGCTGAATAATCGGTTTCAGCTCAACCGGCTTCTCAGCCATAAAAATACCTCCTCAGTTTGCTCGAGGTATCGTTGTGCCACCGGTTCAGGGTAATCCTCGATTGCTTGTCGCAAGTCATCCGGGTAGCGCGTGGGCAGACTTGCACTGCCTAGCTTGCCGAGGAAATCCAGGAACGGCCCTGGCATTTCGTCAAATCCTGTCCTGCGAACCAACAAGATCAGGTCGTGGGTTCGCACAGGTGGCTGACCCTTTGATGCCAAATGAGCTTTTAGTGTTTTTTCCAATACCAGATGACACATGAAGATGACATAAAGAAACCGCCCAGTTCTCAGCAGATGACGTGCAGTTTCCAAATCATACTCCGCTGATTCCAGCCAATTCTGTACTTCCTTACCCTACAAGGTCAGTTTCCTTCTCTTACGTGATATATGTTGCAAGAAATCACACGACGTAATGGAGTTTCCTCTTCTTGCAGGAGGAATCCTCTCAGTTCGCACGAACCGTTCCCAATATTTCGCTTCCAGTGTGGGAGTTCCCCTTTTCTGCGACCGCATCTCAGACGGGCGATCCCAGGAGGGAACATCAAGGGAGCGGGAGAGGGTGAGGGGCTGAACGCTTGCGAAAATTGTACTGTCAAGTCGTGGATGTAACGGGCGGTCCACAGTCTTGATCGGCCTCCCGGAGGGCTTCGAGTTCCGGCAAGACCAACTTGTCTTTTGGGCGTCCAGCGGCTTTCTTTGCGGCGATCAGGCCGTCAAGTGACAGAATCGCACACTCAACCCCGAATATGGGTGTGAGGACACTAAGTGCGCGTACCGACTCGAATGCGCCAAGGCCGTCCACTTCACCCAACAGATCAAGATTCCCAAGATCTGTGTGCAATGTGAAGTTAAGACACCGCCGTAAAGTCTCGGCATCCCAGAGAAACGGCACGTCTTCCGGTGCTCCGCGCAGTCTGGGATGGAGCGGCGCAAGAGTTGTTGCCAACCGTTCCAAATTTGCCCCATTTCGAGCATAACAGATGTCAAGATCATCAGTAATGTATGATGAGCCGTGGGTAGTAGCAGCCACGCCGCCGATTATGGCAAACTCTATGCCGTCGTTGACAAGGCGAGGTATGATTGTCTGCAGGTCAATCACGGGTCTTCTTGTTCTTCCTTTGTGACGCTCCGCGTATCTGGGCAAACGTAGTCATCGCTTTTTGCAATTCCCGCAACCGCTCCTCCGGTGTCAGTCGTAACCGCTCGATAAGTAAAGTGAGATCAACCCCGAAATTGTGCGCGGTTTCAATTGCGCCCCCATGTGTTGGATTTCGCAGTCTTTGTTCGGCTCTACTTCTCAAGTTTTTTCGCTCCTTACACAAGTATAACACTAATTGCACAAAAACGGAAGCACGGATCTTTCATTGAACATGGACAAGCAGCAGATCAAGCGTGAACTGGCGGCCTGTTTAAGTAAGGAAAGCGAGGTCCGCAAAGTGATCGTGTTCGGCTCGTTCCTGAGCAGCCCTAACACACATGACTGTGAACGGTGAAGCGGCTGCCTGGTTGCAATATGCGCGTGAAAATCGGCTGGTGGCTGCGTTTATGTCAAGCGATTTGCAGGGGGGAAACCGAGGCGTTCCACGTCTTTTTCCGTGATGCCCATGGCCCTGGCTTGTCCCATAGGTTCAACAGAGTCAAGGGGACCTCGGGAGTCAGGCGGGAAACCGCAATCTTCGTGTGGCACGCCTGTCCTACGGCAATCGAATTGACGAGTGGAAGATATTCTCCTGAATGGATTCTTCCTGGAGCCGCCCTGTGGATGCGTCGAATTTCGCCTCAATGGATTGGATGTCGTAATCGGTGCGAATTCGAAGCTCCACTCGAACTGTGTCCCTCTTGATTTCTTCCTTCAGGCGCTCCATGGAGTGCTTTCCGGCCGCCACCGCGGAGGCCCCCAAATCCATTCGATCGAATCTCTTGATTCGGACCTGGTGGCGGGGCACACCCCATTCATTCTCGCATTCCCTGTTTTTGAGAACAACCATGTTGTACGCAAAAGAAACAGGACCAAGAAAAACATTGTACTGGGTTTCCGCGTCTCTCGCCTTCTCGGCGATCCAGCCCTTCCCCCAGGGAAGATCTGTCTTCTGCGGGCTTCGCTCAAACAACTGCCGAACTCGGGCCTGGTCCTTGACAAGCTCTGTCAGCCGCGGATCGTGAATGTCGGCGATTACGTCCTCATCGCCTTTCACTTGATCCAGGACAAAAGGCTCGAATTTGCCGTCACCGGTTACCTTGACCCTCTCGTCACCCACACGAATCTTCTTCTCATCACCCAGACTCAAATTCTTCCGGGTATAGGGTCCGAAAAGATAGGCTGACACTTTGCCGGTTACCTTGTTTAGAAAGGAACTCATGACTCCACCCTCCCCTGTTTTTTCTTGATTATACCCCACGTAGGGACAGGGTGGCAATGAACAGGTTGTGAACAATTTCAACCCCTTGATTCGGGATCTGCAATCTGAGGGTCTTTGTAACTACTCAGGTAGTCAGGAGTCAGAATGCAGGAGTCAGAATGAGGACGTCAGCGACGAGATTTGAGGACCTGGTGGGGTGGCTATCCCGCCTGGCGCATGAGACGGAACTTGTCAAGAAGGGTCGAGTCGTCCAGGGCTTGTTCAAAGCGCTTGAGCCAGTATAATATGTATTCCTCGTCAATAGTATTGCCCTGGCGCCGGATTACACTTTCAGCGTCAGCGTGATCCTGGGGGCGGGTGGAGATGAGCTTGTAAATGATCAGATCTTCAGGACTGCAGAATCTGGCGCTGACGCCGGGGCGCACCTCGACTTTCCTGAACCGCTTGACGGCGGAAACATCAAACTCCACGTCTGAGAGCAGGATATCAATTCGGTTGCCCCCCGGGTCGCGAACGAAAAGCATCCCGAGGCGCTCCAGGGTCTGCGCCGGCTCATCCGACAGAAGGACGTAGTCGGATGGAAGCGCTTTGACAAGCCTCGCAGCCTCGTCTCTCCCCAGCAGGATCTTGACATCTATGTCCCGGGTGAGCCTGGCCTTTCCCCAGACACTCAATGCGAGGGCGCCGATTGCTATGGATTCCAGACCTGCTTGCTTGAATATGCGCTCCAATGAAACAAGAGAACTGAACAGGCTTTCCAATCAGGCAATCTCCCCCGGTCTTTTGCACCTTAGCGTTCCCAGTCGTTCCTGGAGTTCACACAAATACCGGACACGCTCATCGCGATAAAGAGGCTCAGTGATTTCCAACTCATGCCGGAACTCCAAATAAAGAGCCTCCAACTCCTCAACGCTTTCGAAAATCGTCATTTTCCGAAGGAGCTGGGTCTCTATTTTCTTGATTTCATCCCAGTTTTCCCGCAGGAGGGATAGATCGCGCATAGACGGGACTTCTGCGGGGATAAGGGGAGTCCTTCATCTGCGCCGGTCACATCACGATTTTGCGCACTGCTGCGACGATGTCCTGAGACTCCTCAATGAGGCTGCGCAGGTGCGGGTTTCCGGCCAGCTCCTGGATGAGGGGATCGAGGTTCATCTCCTGGCCCTTGGCGGCGCTCAGAGACTCTATCATGGATAGGGCTCCTACGGACCCGTCCCCCGGGCTCTCTGCTTTCAGGAGATTCTCCAGGGCGAGCAGAACCGGTTTGGCCTTGTTGCCCGCCTTTTTGAGGGCTTCCGCGTTGTCAAAGAGATCGAAACTCCGACCTACGAGCAGATCGCTCGCCCTGTCGAGAGCTTCCAGTTTTCGAATATAGTGCTCGAAAGGAGACACAGGGAGAAGGGCCGCCTCGGCTTCGCGGCTCACCAGGTCTGAAAAAATCGCGAGGAGATTTGCGCCTTTTTCTCCCTTTTCACGACGATTCGCCGCCTTCCGGGCCAGGGCGGCGGCGATTTCCACGGATGCGACGTCATCGGCCAGCTTGAAAAGGACGGCCTGCTGCTTGAGGAGACCTCCTTTGCGGATGCCCTCGATGTTTTCCGCAAGGGCCTTTGCGGCTCCGGCGATCATTTCGGCGCCAAGATCCTCGTACTTTTCGGAGAGAGATCTCATCTCTTTCGTAAGGTCCTCATACAGCTTCTTCCCTCCCCGAATCCGGTTCAAGCCGATGATCAAACGCAGGATCTGGCTGGTCCCTTCGTAAATGCGAGTGATTCGGATGTCTCGCAGCATCTTCTCGATTCGGTATTCCCTGAGATATCCATAGCCTCCCAGGGCCTGGAGGGCTGCATCAACAGCTAAGAAGCCGAATTCAGTGGCATAAAGCTTGGCGATGGCGCCCTCTACATCCACATTCTGCTCACCGCCGTCTATTCTGTCGGCAAGCTCGTAGATATAGGCACGGGCTGCTTCCATCCTTGCGGAATGGGGCACGAGAAGCTCGTGGGTATAGCCCTGATGGGCGGTGAGGGGCTTCCCGAACTGCATTCTTGTTTTTGCGTAATCCAGGGCCATCTCGAGGGCAGCAGAGGCGCACCCCACTCCAAATGCGGCCACCATGGTCCTGGTATATGCGAAAACTTTGCTCGCCTGCTCCAGACCTTCCCCTTCTTTTTCCCCAACCAGCCTGTCGGCTGTGACGAAAACCCCGTCCAGGGCGACTGATGTCGTGTTTGAGGCCCGAATTCCATGCTTTTCTTCCGATTTTCCCGGGGTCAGACCCGGAGTGTTCCTGTCCACCAGAAAAAAGGATGGACCCTGGCGTGCAGGTGCGGCGCCGGGAGAGGATGTCCTGCCGTCCACCACCATGGCCAGGACCACGTACAGCTCGGCTACGCCGCCATTGGTGATGAATTGCTTGTTCCCTGTGATCTTGTAACCCTTAAGGGCGCCGCTGGAATCGTACTGCCGCTCTGCAATCGTTTCGATTGCCGCTACATTGCTTCCCACATTAGGCTCTGTGACGCAATAAGCCAGGATCTTCCCTTCGGCCATCATGGGTATCCACTTGGACAACTGGCAGGGGGTGGCGCCCACAAGAATCGGATCCAGTCCAAGGGCGACTGCCAGAAAGGCGGTCGCTGTTCCAAGGTCCACTCTGGCGAATTCCTCCGCCAATATGGCGAGATCTTTCGCGTTTCCTTCCATGCCTCGCATGTCCTCAGGCAGATACTTCTGCGGGAGGAGGACAAAGTGGAGCCCAAGAGTGTTGAAAAGCTCCTTTAGAATCTCCGCAGGAAACTCCTCTTTCGCATCCAGCTCCAGGACCCGGTCGGCTGTGAGCTCTTTTGCCATAAAATCACGGAAAGACCGAATCAGGGCATCCCGCTCTTCCTGACCGAGCCCTGCCCGCTGTTTGTCCTCTTCGTGGACAGAAATCATTATGAATTCACTCCTTGTTTCTCCTCGTTTTCCTGCGTTTTCTCCGTCAAGGGACTGTAACCCTTTTGTCCTAGTGGCCCACGACATAAAGAACGTCAATGATTTGGCGATGGATGAGACGCGCCAAGGCGTGATGGGATTTGTGTCGGGGGTCACTAAGCTAGAGTTTCGCCATTTCTGAGTTGATTTCTTTGAAATAGGATCGTCCCACCTGCCGATGGATAGGGTAGAAACAAAAATACCTGAACCAAAGGAGGCGGGACTTGATTTCTTTTC
>JACPDT010000349.1 GCA_016183865.1 Armatimonadota bacterium
AGCCCACGGCTTCTATTAAGGGAGGCACTGGCTGGCATCCGTGGAATGGGTGGCCGGCATCACCGGAATGGTGTCCGGATTCACTGGAATCGGTGGCCGGCATGGACCGGAATGGGTGGCCGGTTTCGCGTGGAATACGCAGTTATTCAGCATCTCACCAAATTCGTTGGCGCAGACGTTCAAATTACCCTTGAGATACAAGCTCGGTTACAGGAAGGCGCATCTGAAAAAACGATTCGTGACGTCACTGAAAACTGCCGCACGCTCAGATTTGACTCCTTTGGATTTGAGGAGGAGTAACGACCCTGCTACCCACGGGACTCCCGGATGAACCCTTTTATTTCTTTGCCATCGCCGTTTCCTTCGGATGGCCGCCGTATGTGCGAGTCTTCTGGCCGTTGGCCTCAAGGACGATCTTGACCGGTTTCACCATCCAGATTTCTTCGGCGTATTCCTTGATCGTGCGGTCAGAGGAAAAATAGCCGCTCCGGGCTATATTCAGTATCGCTTTTCGGGTCCACTCCTCGGGGTTCAGGAACGCCTCTGAAACCTGTTCCTGGCAGGCGACGTAGGAGGCGAAATCGGCAAGAAGCATGTAGGGGTCCCCGCCATAGAGAAGGTTGTCCATGATGGGCTTAAAGAGATCGGGCTGCTCGGGAGAGAAATGGCCGGAAAGGATCATATCCAGAACTTCCCTCAACTCGGGATTTTCCCGGTAGTACTCGTAAGGATTGTAGCCGCTTGTCCTGAGGGCCGCAACTTCCTGTGCCGTGAGACCGCAGAGGAAGAAGTTTTCTTCGCCCACTTTTTCCCGAATCTCTATGTTCGCCCCATCCAGGGTTCCGATCGTGAGGGCGCCGTTTAAGGCGAATTTCATATTTCCCGTTCCTGATGCCTCTTTTCCGGCTGTTGAGATCTGCTCGGAAAGGTCCGCTGCCGGGAAGATCCGTTCCGCAAGGGATACCCTGTAGTTGGCCAGATAGACTACCCTGATTCGTCCACCTATGTCGGGATCGTTGTTGATCACATCGGCTACACTGTTGATGAGCTTGATGATCAGCTTGGCCATGGTATAGCCTGGCGCCGCTTTTGCCCCAAAAATAAAGGTTCTGGGAACCGTGTTGAGGTTCGGGTTCTTCTTGATCCTGTTGTACAGGGAAATGATGTGGAGGACATTCAAATGCTGACGCTTGTATTCATGCAGGCGCTTGACCTGCACATCGAAGAGAGAATTCACGTCAATGGGAATCGAGTTCTGGTACTGGATGTATTCGGCCAGATCCATCTTGTTCTGGTGTTTGATCTCTCTCACCCTGGCCCTGAAGGCCGGATCTTCGGCAAGGGGCTCAAGCTGTTTGAGCTGCTCAAGATCGGTTACCCACCCGGGCCCGATTTTCTCCGTGATAAGCTGAGCCAGACGGGGGTTGCTCACAAGAAGCCACCGTCTCGGAGTGACTCCATTGGTCTTGTTGTTGAAGCGCTCAGGCCACATCTCGTTGACATCGTTCAGCAGATTGTATCGCAGAAGATCCGTATGCAGAGCCGCCACCCCATTCACGGAGTGAGACCCTACCACGGCGAGATGGGCCATGCGAACCTGTTTCACGGGGTGCTCTTCAATCAGGGACGTTCTCTGCAGGCGCCCCACATTCCCTGGATAACGCCTTGCCACGTCTTCAAGGAAGCGCTTGTTGATCTCGTAAATGATCTCCAGATGCCTGGGCAGGAGTCTTTCGAAAAGGCTCACCGGCCAGCGCTCCAGGGCTTCAGGCAAAAGGGTGTGATTGGTGTAGCCTGTGCACCTGACGGTCAGGTCCCAAGCCTGGTCCCAGGGCACGCCGTACACATCCATCAGAATCCGCATCAGCTCCGGAATGGCGATGGAGGGGTGGGTGTCATTGAGCTGGATCGCCACTTTGTCCGGGAACTTATCGAATGTGGAGTGGTTCACCAGATAGCGGCGCACGATGTCCTGAATGGAGCAGGAGACGAAGAAGTATTGCTGCTCCAGGCGCAGCTCTTTGCCCTGGACCGAGTTGTCATTCGGGTAAAGGACTTTGGAGATATTCTCGGATGTGATCTTGCCCGATACGGACCGCAGGTAGTCTCCCTCATTGAAATAGTCCAGATCAAAATCCTGAGTCGCCCTGGCGCTCCATAATCGGAGAGTATTGGCCGTATCGCATCCATAGCCGATGACCGGGGTATCGAAAGCTTGGCCCAGGATATTCTGGGTTTCCAACCACCGAACCCTGCTTCGCCCCTGGTCATCCGTATATTGCTCCGTTTTTCCTCCGTATTTCACCACAAGAGTGTATTCCGGTCTTGGGATCTCCCAGGGGTTGCCATAGCGAAGCCATTGATCGGGCCGTTCCACCTGATACCCGTCCTTGATCAACTGGTCAAAGATGCCATACTCATAGCGAATGCCGTACCCGTAGGCAGGGATGGCCATTGTCGCCATAGAGTCCATAAAGCAGGCCGCAAGGCGACCGAGGCCCGCGTTTCCAAGACCCGCATCCTCCTCCATTTCGAGCAGATCATCCAGGTCGAGGTCCAATTGAGCCAGAGCCTGCTTCATTTTCTCGTACAGTCCCAGATTGATCAGATTACACGCAAGGGAGCGCCCTACCAGAAACTCGGCCGAGAGATAATAGACTCTCTTCACATCCAGCTTGTAATAGGTTTGCTGCGTCTTGATCCAGCGATGAACAAGGCGATCTCTGATCGAATAGGCCAGGGCGGTGAACCAGTTCCTGGCCGTTGCCGTATATTCATCCCTTGCCAGGAGGTAGTAGAGATTGTCCTGCACCGCTCGGGCCAGGGTTTCCACCTCAAGACCGGTGCGATCATCCTCCACTTGAATCGGGGTTCGTTTTGTTCGGGAATTCTGATTTGTTTTGCCCATGAATTGTGCCTCCTCGTTTCCCGCTTCGTTAACCGCAAACTCTGTCAATGAAATAGCGGTGCACCCTGGTGTCTCCTGTCAGCTCCGGATGAAATGCTCCGGCCAGGATCCTTTCCGATCTTACCAGGACCGGTTGTCCGTTCAGGGATGCCAGTATCTCAACACCCGGTCCGACCGATTCCACCAAAGGCGCTCTGATGAAGACAGCCGGAAAAGCGGGTATGTCCAAAGGAAGGATAGGCAGCTCGCATTCGAAGCTTTCTTTCTGTCGCCCAAAGGCATTTCGGGACACTTTCACATCGAGAAGGCCCAGGCGGGGCTGGTTGTTCGTTCCATTGTTGAGCTTCCTCGCAAGAAGAATCATGCCCGCACAGGTCCCGAAAATACCCATGCCATTCTCGTGCTTCTTTCGAATCGCCTCATCGAAGCCGTATACGCCAATCAGGTCGCCGAGCGTCGTGCTCTCTCCGCCGGGAATGATGATGCCGGCCAGTCCATCCAGATCGGAGACATGTTTTACCAGCACAGGCTCTGAGCCACATATTCGTATCATCTGAGCATGCTCGGCCACATCGCCCTGCAAAGCCAGGATCCCGATTTTCAAGGGTTACCACCCCCGCACGGAAAGGAGCTCTTTTTCGGGGAGTTTCGCCACATCCAGGCCGGGCATGGGCTCACCAAGTCCGGAAGAAGTATCGGCAAGGATTTTCGGATCATTGTAATGGGCGGTGGCCAGAACGATAGCCCTGGCTCGCTGGGCAGGATCGGATGACTTAAAGATTCCGGAGCCCACGAAGATTCCGTCCGCCCCAAGCTGCATCATGAGAGATGCATCCGCCGGTGTCGCTATACCGCCAGCCGCGAAATTTACAACAGGGAGGCAACCCTTTTCCGCCACCCATTTTACCAGGTCATAAGGCGCTCCCAGCTTCTTGGATTCGGCCATAAGCTCTTCTTCCGGCATATTCCGCAGTTTCCGCATCTCCCCCATGATCGCCCGCATGTGGCGAACAGCTTCCACCACATTGCCGGTTCCCGCTTCCCCCTTTGTCCGAATCATAGCGGCGCCTTCCCCGATTCGCCTGAGGGCCTCCCCGAGATCCCTTGCCCCGCAAACAAAAGGAACCTTGAATGCCCTTTTATTGATATGGTGAGCCTCATCCGCAGGGGTGAGCACCTCACTTTCATCAATGTAGTCCACGCCAAGGGACTCAAGAATCTGGGCTTCGGCGAAATGTCCGATCCGGGCCTTGGCCATCACAGGGATCGTGACAGCTTCCATGATTTTTTTGACGATCGAGGGATCAGCCATGCGCGCCACGCCGCCCTGGGCGCGGATATCCGCCGGCACCCTTTCAAGGGCCATCACCGCCACAGCTCCCGCATCTTCGGCGATCTTTGCCTGTTCCGGTGTGGTCACATCCATAATGACCCCGCCTTTTAGCATCTGCGCCAGGCCGCGTTTGACGGTATCTGTCCCAACCTTGGTCTCCATCGTATTTCCCCCTTGAATCATATACCAATTTCCTGTAAGGATTTCTGTGAAAACGCGAATTTTCCTTGTAAATATGGGTGTGGTCGCGATTCTTGCCTATGTTAACATTTTGTTTACATGAATTTAACAAAATATTAACATTATTGATGTAAAATTATATTATCGCTCTTCAGTCCGAAGGAGAATACTCATGGACAACCTTGTGCAGCAATCCAAGAGCTCTGCTTATGATCTTGCCGTGAGTGCATCAGGGCTCAGACAGGACCAGACTGCCGAGAGGGCTCTTGAGACAAGAAATCTGCAAACCGGCTCTTTCGGGAAGATGGGAAAAGAGATCCTGGAGGGTGAGGAAGAGCCGCATCTTTCCGCGCCCAGGGATCAATTGACTTTGCCCATAGAGACCGAAATATCCGAAGAGGGCCTGAAAATAGACAAATTTGAGGACGGCCGCACAAGGGCGGAAGCGCCCGAGGGCATAGTCAGGGAAGAGAACCCTGATGGAAATGTCTTCATATCCATCCCCGGGGGCTGGCTCATTCGCAGGGATGCGGATGGGACCACTTCTGCCGTGAACCAGTACGCGGATGAAAGCTATCCCGTCAATACGCTCACAGAAGCCGGCCCGGACGGGCC
This sequence comes from Armatimonadota bacterium, assembly GCA_016183865.1. Lineage (GTDB taxonomy): Bacteria > Vulcanimicrobiota > JACPDT01 > JACPDT01 > JACPDT01 > JACPDT01. Next base: position 5,037 of record JACPDT010000349.1, read on the forward strand.
CCGAGAGGTGTATGAATTCACCGCCAACGGCGAGACGCACCGCGTGGATGCACGGACTCTTATCTATCGCGGCTCTCGGGATCCGCGCTCTCCCGAGGAGAAAGAAAAGGAAAGATGGGACTTCTACTTCCGCGAGAATCCCGAGGAGGCCCCATACCGGGGCAGGCCCCATACCCAGGCAACCGAGATGGATGGCGTCCTGGGCTCCCTTTTGCCCCTCTCCAAGAAGGGAATCCTCAAGTATTTGACCATAGACGAGAAAAAGGCGAAACTGGCGGAATTGGCGCCCGATCTTTCCCAGCTTATCAGCAACCGCCCTGACATAACACCGGGCCAGGCTTATTC
>JACPDT010000042.1 GCA_016183865.1 Armatimonadota bacterium
GTAATGGGCAGCGAGGAGTAAGACACAAAAACATAGATTGTAAACATGGCAAACAAGATGGCCATGGTCAGAGCCGAGGACATGACGCCTCTCACAGGCAGTATTTCTATGGGAAAGACCACCTGTTTGACCAGATTTGCGTTCGCCAGGATCACCGTGCTGCTCTTGGAGAGGACCTCCTGAAAGGCAAGCCAGGGTATGAGGCCGGAGAGAAGATATATGGTGTAATTGAAGGGCATGTCCGGAGTTCCACCCAGCCTCATCTTGAAGACAAAAGAAAAAACAAAAATGTAAACAGACATCAGTACAAGAGGATGTCCGAGTATCCATAGCAAACCGAACACCTGCCCCAGGTACTTGTCCGTTATTTCTCTCCGCGCCATCTCCATCGTCAACTGGCGATGGCGAGTCAGCAAGAAAATGACTTCCTTGAATGCCTGAAAATGGGCTCTGAAATCCAGTGCTGTAGTCATGGATGAGGTCTTATTCTGTTCGGGGCATCAATATCCTGCCTTTCCGGGACGAGGACCGGCGGAAGCAAAGGGTGCGTGCGAGGGGGGAACGCCGATTTCGTGCAGAACTCGCGGGAAAAGGAGGGGCGCCGCCGATTCCTGTAGAACGGACAGACTGAACTCTCTGATCTGCCGGATGACCGAGCTGCCTCCGGAGTGGTTCTCAGGTATTCTTCTGCGCGTTGCAAATTGCAGTAATGTCAGCGCGGAGGGGTGACGCCGGAGGCGGCGGCAGGACCCCGTAGCGCGTCCATTCTGCGGTGAATTCGTGCAGTTTGCAACGCGCAACACTATAAGAAGATTGTGGACATCGGATGCGGCGCAGGGCGGTTCACCTATGGAATGTTGTCATTAGGAGCATTTGTGACGGCATGCGATCAGAGCTCCTCGGCTCTGGAGAGGGCTTCCGAGCTCTGCAAGGAATTCGGGGAACGAGCGTCTTTTCGAAAAGTTGATCTGCTGCAATGGGAAGAAGAGGAATCCTACGATTTCGCATTCAGCTTTGGGGTCGTTCACCACACGGGGAATACCTATGGGGCGATCCGGAACGTCGGGAGGAAAGTCAAACAAGGGGGCAAGCTCTTTCTGATGGTATACGGATTTCCGGAAACGTTGCAGGACTTTGTTGAGCTGAACTCTTATGAGGAGATGAGAGAACGGCTCCGCTTGCTGTCCTGTGAAGAGAAAAAAAGAGCTTTGATTGAGCAGTTCGGCGAACATGAGGCACACGGCTGGTTTGACGCTGTTTCTCCCCGCATCAATGATCTCCTGACCTTCCCGGAGCTGGCCGGACTTCTGACTCGATTGGGTTTCAGAGGCATCAGGCGCACTATGAACAACCGAAACCATCATCTCATCGCAGAAAAAAGCTGATGGCGCAACTTAACGTTTGTTTTGCCGTGCCTGGCGTATACCCTTTCATTTCCGAGTCACCCAAGTGCTACGGCGGCTCGGAGCTCAGGGCGTTGAGGCTCATGCGCGCACTGCGCGACAAAGGTTCCTACGCACTCTCACTGATCGCCTTTGGGCGAAAAGATGAGAGGCAGACGGAAATTGAGAATTTCACAATTTTCTGGGATCCGACTCGTGGACCGAAGTCGGTGTCGGTGGTGGAGAGCATTCGAGGGCTGTTACGCCGATTGTTCGTGTGGCCTGTTACGACAGAGCCACCCCCTTCAAAGGCAGATGGCGAAGCTTGGAGTCAGGCGAAAGCAGATCTTTACGTGACTTTCGGGGTTGGGGATTACTCCGCGGACCTTGCGGCATGGTGTCGGCTTAACAGCAAACCGTTGGTCCTGATACTTGGAAGCGATCTGGATGTGAGCGAAGGTTATCAGCCGCATCGGCCCGGACTAAACGTCTACGGCAGCCGCCTTGACCGCTGTTACTATGCCCTGGCCGATGCGACCGTTGTCGCTGCCCAAACACACCGGCAACTGGAGCTCCTTTCATCAAGATTCGGCCGTGAAGGCGTGCTCCTGCCGAACCCGATTCCGGCGCAGCCGAAGCTCGATCGAGCGCGTCGGCACGCGCTCTGGATCGGCAAGTCTGATATGGTGAAACGCCCTGACTTGATGATTGCAGTCGCACAAAGACTGCCGCATGTCTCGTTCATCATGGTAATGAACATTGCAAATCGGGAGATCTTTCATACAACCCATTCTCAGAAGCCTGCCAACGTCAAAATCATCGCGCAGGCAAGTCCGGAAGGCATAGCGGAATTGCTTGCAGGGGCCTTCTGTCTCGTCAATACGTCGGAATTGGAGGGATTTCCCAACACATTTCTCGATGCAGGGATCCAGGCGACTCCTGTGGCTTCTTTGCGAGCCGATCCCGACGACATGCTGGTTCGGAGCGGTGGAGGGTGCTGCGCACACGGAAAACTCGACGAATTGATCCCGGCGATAAGGGAGTATGGGGCCGATGAAAATCTCGTGAGAAATGCCGGAGAGAAACTGAGGACATGGATATTGCGCCACCACGACGAAGGCAGAATAGTCGCCATGTTGGATGAACTCCTGGCGTCTCTTGCCGTCACGAAGGAGGGCAAGGGAACTCCTCGCCAGATCATGACTTGATTATTTGCCGATCAGAGAAGGGTGGCTTTCGAGAAACTCGAAAATCGCCTCACCCGCCCATTGATGACCTGTTTCGTTCCAATGGCCGTCACAAGGAAAAGAGGCCGCCTTGTTCTCTCCCTTGAACCTTTCCCGAAACACGGGCAAGAGCGGCAAGTAGGAGATATCGTGCTCCCCGCATATTTTGGTCAGGACTCTCTCCGGCTTGTCGTAATCAAGACCCGGGCCACGGGACTGCCGCGTGATTCGGGTGCTTTCCGCAAGAGAAACAAGCAGAAATCTCGCCCCAACCTTCTCGCTAAGCGCCCTTATTTCGCAAAGAAGCTCCCTTTCTGTCTGCCAGGCGTCGTTCCATAGAGGCGGATAGCGATCCAGGTAAACCTGCTCATCAACAGGGACCCTGTCAAGCCCGGTATCTCTTTTCTTGTCTCCTTCACGGTCCCCTGGCTGCGGAGTCGCTGCAATCTCAATCTCTTTGCCTGACTTTTTTCCGTCAGCGGACCCGCCGATTCTTGCAGCTTCGTTCTGATTGTTTCCCGGGGCGGCTTTGATTCCTCTTACCAGGTAGTACACCTTGAGCCTGGCCGTTTGATATCTCGGGTATAGCCACGTGAAAAAGGCCGACCTGGAAGCTATTCTCATGAAGGCGGATTGTCCCGGTCTGCTCCTCACTTCCGGGCTGGGGAAATTTGCGACTGAGGCAGGAAAATCAACTCTTCCCTGGTCATTCAGTATGGGAAGAGCCTGAGGGTCCGCTTTATTGTGACGCCCCGGCCTGCTGTTCAGTTTCTTTTCCAATACCTTATGAAAGGTTTTCTCGATCGGCACTTGCAGAGACTCTACAAAAGAATCTCCCAGGACCACGATCCGGAAAACGTTGGCCGCCTTTTTCTCCCTGAATTTGGAGTCATGAAATCCCGAGGAGTTTATTTTGACCAGGTTCTTGAAACAATCCCGGATATTGTAAAATCGCCTGTCCGGTTTCAGGGTGTTCAACCCGGTGCTTTCATCGTATCTGTAAATCCCGGGTGAAAAATCGAGACTTCTGAAGACGATTTCTGCCAGGACAAAACTCAGAAAGAAGCCCAGAAAAACAAGCAGAAGTTTTCGGGCGGTGCCTGCGGAGAGTTTCCCGAGGGCCATAGCTTAATGGTCCCCCTTTCGAACCACGTGGGAACCCAGGACCAGGAGATCTATCCCACTGTTGTTGAAAGTGCGTAGCGTAACCGTTCACCCCCACCTGACCTCCCCCCTCAAGGGGGAGGAAATTGGGTAGAGCCACATTCTCCCCGATCCCTGGTCCCTGACCACCTGAACGGTGCCAAAGATGAACGCTATAAAGGAGTATCGCGAAAGAGCAGAGAAAGACTTCAGGCATTGAGAAGCCGACCGCGCTTGTGTGTAGCCATGTCGCGCAATTTGAAGTCTCCGGCTCCTCCGAATAACAGAGCTGAAAGTCCTGACTATGAACGAGAATGTGCGCCATCGTACCGATGACATTGCTGCAACCGCCGCGCCCCGAAAACTATCCGTCCTGCTGCTCTGCGACGACGATCGCGGCCATGCTGCAACAGTGCTGGATCACATTGGGGCTCTGCGAAAATTCTCCAGGCACGATATTCGCCTATTCAACCCCAAGGGCATGGCCGATAGCAGGTTCCTGGACCTTGACGAATTCGATGTTGTTGTCGTTCATTATTCTTTGATCGCCTTCCTGGACCACTACCTGGCGCCTTCTTTCAGAGAAAGAATCAGGAAATATCACGGGTTAAAGATTCAATTCATCCAGGACGAGTACTGCAGAGTGGATGATGCCGCGGCTGTGATGGGGGATATGGGAATCCATATTCTCTTCACCGTCGTGCCCGAGCATGCGGTCCCGAAGCTTTACGGTCCCCGTCTTCCTGGGGTGGTCATGGTTCATACATTGACAGGGTTCGTGCCTGACCATCTTCTCAATGCCGAAACCCCTTCCCTGCGGTCTCGACCGATTGATATCGGGTACCGAGGACGCACGCTTCCATACTGGCTCGGTGAGTTGGCCCAGGAGAAGGTCTGGATCGCCCAGGGGGTCCTGGCCCGGGTGCCGCAACATGGCCTTCGATGCGACATCGCCTGGGAGGAGAAGGATCGAATCTATGGGCGAAAATGGGTCGAGTTTCTCAGCTCGTGCAAAGCCACGTTGGGCACGGAGAGCGGGGCCTCCATAGCCGACTATGACGGTTCGGTGGAAAAAAAAGTAAGAGATTACCGGCTCCATCACCCTGCTGCCGATTTTCTGAAGATCCGACAAGAAATACTGCTTCCCTACGAAAACAATGTGAGGGTGAATGTCATTTCTCCCAGAGTATTCGAGGCAGCGGTCCTCCGGACTGCCCTCATACTTTTCCCGGGCGAATATTCGGGCATTGTGTCGCCTTGGGAGCACTATATTCCATTGGAGAAGGATTTCTCCAACATGGATCAGGTCGTTGAAAAGCTCAGGGATGTCCCGTTTCTTCAGGAAATGGCGGAACGCGCCCATAGGGATCTGGTGGCGTCCGGCCTCTACTCTTTGGAGGCATTTGTTCGCGAATTCGATGAAAGGGTCTCACAACATGGAAAACCCGAGGGAAAGGGAATCTCCATCCGCTATCCCCTTTCCTTGATGGAGGGACCGGTTGTCGCTACCCGCCATTTTGCAGTGCAGCATCTAGGTTCAACACCGGCAGTGAATTTCGGGCGGGCTTTCCTCAGAATTTGGGTCTCTCTTAAGGCCGTCATGACGACTCCCCCTTTGCAGTGGATGCTCGCGAAATACTGGCAGGATGGGTCGCTGCGAAAGGAAGTGAAGCTCGGGAAGCTCCTGGAAGATTTTCTGAAACTCTACCTTGCCGCGTATGGCAAGGGAGGGCAGAAACGGGACGACCTGCCGGACATCGAGATCCGGGTCTCCTATCGGCGAGATGAGGAGCTTCTGCTGCTGCAAAGTACGCCTCTTCACGGTCCGTCAGTCGCTTCATCTGAGGAGAGCAAAAAGCTCCTTTCAGGAGTCAGGTCCAACGGGCACAGTCTCAAGCGAATTGTCTGGGACCACTCGGCTGTCTCCGGTTCCGTGGAATGCCCTGTTCCCTTCTTTCGGCAAATCGCAATCCCCTTGGAGCCGGATGGAAAGCACGAATTCCATGCCCTATCGGCCCTGGCGAGCCGCCACCCAAAGGTCGCGTGGCGCGCGCTCTCTGAGCTGCTCCGTTGCAAAGATACGCTTCGCGAGACGAAAGGATAACAGCATGTGCGGCATTTCGGGGATCCTGAACCTGTCTTTGAAGGAAGTTCCACAGCTTTCCCGGTCCCTGGAGGTCATGAACCGTTTGCAGAAACACCGCGGACCAGACGGAGAAGGGATTTGGACCCACCCAGAGGGGCTGGTGGGCTTCGCCCATCGCAGGCTCAGCATCATAGACCTGGTTACAGGGCAGCAACCCATGGGGGACCCTCATGGAAACTGGATCACCTATAATGGGGAGATCTACAATTATATCGAGCTTCGTGGCGAGCTTGGGGTCGAGGGATTCAAGACCCGTTCGGATACGGAGGTCATTCTCCAGGCATACCGAAAATGGGGGCCTGATTGTGTCACTCGGTTCAGAGGGATGTTCTCCTTCGCCCTGTGGGACCAGGACCGACGCACTCTCTTCTGCGCCAGGGATCGTTTCGGGATCAAGCCTTTTTATTACACTATCGTAAACGGGATCTTGCATTTCGCTTCCGAAATCAAGACCCTTCTCCCATTCGTCCCGGAGATCGCCACAGATCTGGACGGCTTCAAGGATTACCTCACATTCCAGTTCTGTCTGGCAGGGAAGACACTTTTCAAAGGGGTGTCCGAACTTCCGCCCGGGCATGTCTTGATCGCGAAAGATGGAGCCGTGGAAACGCGGCGTTATTGGGAGGTTTACTACCAACCCGATTTCCGCCACACTCATGTCTATTTTGAAGAAAGAATACGGGAGCTTCTTGATGAATCGGTGGCCCTCCATTTGCGCAGCGATGTTCCTGTAGGCGCTTACATAAGCGGAGGACTTGATTCCAGCATTGTGGCCACCCTGGCCATTCGCCGACAAGACTCGGATTTTGAAGGATTCACAGGGAAATTCTCAGAGGGGGCAATCTATGACGAGAGCCCTTATGCCCGAGAGCTGGCTCAATACAATGGATTTCCGCTCAAGGAGCTGGAGATCACAGCCGCCGATTTTGTGGAAAACGTAGAAAAAGTTGTGTACCATCTGGACTTCCCTGTGGCCGGCCCCGGCTCTTTCCCCCAGTATCTGGTCTCTCAGTTGGCGAGCAGGCACAAGAAGGTGCTCCTCGGGGGCCAGGGGGGGGATGAGATATTCGGCGGGTATGCACGTTACCTTGTGGCCTATTTCGAGCAATGCATCAAGGCTGCCATTGATGATACCATGCATTCGGGGAATTTCATCGTCACCTATGAGTCTATTATTCCTAACCTGAAAGCCCTCCAGAAATACAAACCCATGCTGCAGGAGTTCTGGCGGGACGGGCTGTTTGAGGATCTTGACAAAAGGTATTTCCGCCTCATCAACAGGGCGCCTCTTCTCGATAGTGAGATCAACTGGGAAGTGCTCGGCGATTACCGGCCCTACGATGCCTTCAAAGAGGTCTTCAGAGGGAACAATGTGCATAAGGAGTCTTATTTCGACAGCATGACCCACTTTGATTTCAAGACATTGCTTCCGGCTCTGCTCCAGGTGGAAGATCGGGTGAGCATGGCCCATGGGCTGGAATCGAGGGTTCCATTCCTGGATCATCCCCTGGTTGAGCTTGCAGCCACGATTCCTTCAAACATCAAGTTCAAGGATGGGACGATGAAGCATATTCTGAAAAGCGCGATGAAGGCGATGCTGCCGGAGTCCATCGTGAGCCGGACGGACAAGATGGGGTTTCCTGTGCCCCTTCACGAGTGGCTGAGTCAGCCTGGGGTGGTGCGGGATTTTGTCACCGATATCCTCTCAACACGGAATGCTCTGAATCGGGACCTTGGTTATGACATGAAGGTACTCATTACGGGAGGGGCCGGGTTTATAGGCTCCCACCTGGCTGACCGCCTGCTGGCGGCAGGACACCAGGTCCTGGTCATTGACAATTATGCTACAGGGCGTCGGGACAATCTCTCCCCTCACGCCAATCTGAGGGTTGTGGAAGGAACCATTGCTGACAAGAGCCTGGTGGACCGCCGTTTCGCGGAATTAAAGCCTGAGAAAGTGGTGCATGCGGCTGCATCGTACAAGGATCCGGATAACTGGACAGAAGACAGCCTGACCAATGTGGTGGGATCGGCAAATGTGGTCCAGGCCGCCAGGGCGGTCGGGGTAGAAAGGCTCATCTATTTTCAGACAGCCCTCTGCTATGGTCTTCGCCCTCTGGAGCAGCCGATCACTCTGACTCATCCCATTCGACCGGAGGGAAGCAGCTATTCCATAAGCAAAACCGCGGGGGAATATTACGTTTTTCAGGGAGGCACTGACTCCATTTCCTTCCGCCTTGCCAATGCCTATGGCCCAAGGAATTTGAGCGGTCCCCTTCCCACTTTCTATCATCGTCTGACGAACGGTAAGGCCTGTTTTGTGATGGATACCCGACGCGATTTCATCTTTGTGGACGATCTGGTGGAAGTGGTCCTCAAGGCTCTGCAAGGCGCCGGAAAGAAGGGCGCCTACCATGTCTCTTCAGGTTCCGATTTTGCAATAAAGGAGCTTTTTGATGCAACAACAAAGGCTCTTTCCATCACCCTCGATCAGGAAGTCGAGGTTCGCCCCCGCAACCCTGATGATGCTCCTACAATCCTTTTGGATCCATCCAGGACGAACCAGGACTTTTCCTGGAAGGTGACCACTCCATTGGAGCAGGGTGTCGCCAAGGCCATCGAGTGGTACAAGCGCTTCGGCATTACCCAGACATTTACGCACTTGAAACCTGCTGATGAGAAAGTGGCGGAAGCAGCGACTCATGGGAAATAGCTCTGAGCTTCGGAATGCGAGGATTCTGGTCATCGGCGGAGCGGGCTTCGTGGGGAGCAATCTGGTTCGGATGGCCCTTGGGGGGGACAACAGTGTTGTGGTCATTGACAACCTGCTTTCGGCGGAGCGGTTCAACTTGTCGCTTCCTACTGGTCACCCCCACCTGACCTCCCCCCACGGCCCTCCCCTAGCCCCTCCCATAAGGGGAGGGGAAATCAAGGAAGAATCCACATGGGGGGAGGAAATTGGGGTAGAGCCCCTCAGGGGAGTGGAGATCGGGGGAGGAAATCTCGCCGCGGCAGAAGGGAAGTCCCACGTGGGACGAGGAGATCAAGGGGATGAGTATAGAGAGGGGGATGGGAGATCTTATGCCTTCAAGTTCATCGAAGGCTCCATTGCGGATGATGCGATCCTTGCACTGGTGCAGGATGAATTCGATTACATATTTCATCTTGCCACATACCATGGAAACCAGAGCTCAATCGCCAATCCTCTGGCCGACCATGAGAATAACCTGATCACAACTCTCAAATTGTACGAGCACGTCAAGGGCTTCAAGAAGCTCAAAAAAGTGGTTTATGCGGCTTCGGGATGCACTCTGGCGGCCCATA
>JACPDT010000351.1 GCA_016183865.1 Armatimonadota bacterium
ACCGGGTCCTCCATGTTGAACGCACGGAAGATCATGTCCAACACCAGCACATCCCGGTAGCCGTACCCCGCCTGCCGGGCCTCGCGGTTCATCCGCCTGGTGCGAGTGCTGAAGAGCTCGCCGAAGTAGGTGAACGGCAGCTCGATCCACGCGAGGTTGCCCTGCTTGAACTCCAGGAACCGGGGCTGCTCCTCCACGATCATCGAGAACTGCGTGGTTGGAAGGGTTCATATACAGAAGGTGAGGGATATCTCCTTGGTCTCCTGGTCGGAGACGGCACTCTTAAGGCGGACAAGGCGGTTCTATCCGTATGGAATCCGGAGACCCGTGCCGTAGTAAACGGCTCTCCCGAGGTTGCGATGCCGGGGGTTTTGACTGTAATGCAGACCGCTTTGGAGTATGCGCAAGCCCTTCCCCATCGGGCGGATTTCAGAGGATGGATGGCTGTTCCGGGCCGCACCGAGAATAGAATGTCCTTGGGTCATGTGAAGAAACTGGCCGCCGAATTGGGCATGTCGCCCGGCAGCAAGGACATCACACCCGTGATGGAACGGGCTTCCTCCGACTTCTATCGTGGCTTCCTTCGGGGTTTCTTCGATAGTGACGGATCGGTCCAGGGGTCCCAGACTAAAGGCGTGAGTGTTCGTTTGGCACAAAGCGATCGGGACCGGCTTCTGGCTGTTCAGCGCATGTTGCTCCGTCTTGGCATAGCTTCCACAGTGTACGAAGGACGTCGTCCTCCTCAGCTTCGTTTGCTCCCTGACCAACATGGCGGGAGAAAGTGGTATCCCACAGTGGAACAGCATGAGCTTGCCATTACGGGTGAGAACATCTTGCGATTTGCCGAAGTCATCGGCTTTTCGGACAGCGACAAAGCCCTCAAACTTCGTACACTGTGCTCGGCTTACAAACGCGCAGTGAACAGGGAGCGGTTCACCGCGCGAGTGGCCTCCGTGACGGCCTCAGGCACCGAAGATGTGTATGATGTGCAGATTCCCGGGATTCACGCATTCGACGCAAATGGCTTTTTCGCGCATAATTGTGGCGAACAGCCGCTCTTGCCCAATGAAGCCTGCAATCTGGGCTCACTGAATCTGGCGAGATTTGTGCGTCCCTATAGAGGCATTCATGAAGGGAACGGCAGGGAGAAAGTGGATTGGGCGAAAATGGAGGAAGTCGTCCGCTTTTCTGTTCGCTTCCTTGACAATGTCATTGATGTGAATCCCTATCCCTTGAAAGACATTGACGAGATGGTGAAAGCCAATCGTCGCATCGGTCTCGGAATCATGGGCTGGTCCGATATGCTGATTCTCCTTGACATTCCTTATGACAGTGAGGAAGCGCTCCTCATGGCCCAGAAGGTGATGTCTTTCATCAAGGAAAAGGGGCATGACGAATCCTCCTGCCTGGCCCGGGAGAGGGGTTATTTCCCCAACTGGCCGAGAAGCATTTTCAAAGCCGATCGTCCTTTGCGGAACTCCACCGTGACAACCGTCGCCCCCACGGGGACCATCAGCATCATTGCGGGTTGCTCGTCAGGGATTGAGCCTTTGTTCGCCGTGGCCTACAGCCATATCGTGGGAGACCGCCATCTCCGTTTCATCAATCCCCATTTCGAGAGAATCGCAAGAGAGAGGGGATTTTATGCCGAGGAATTGATGGAAAAGGTGGCCAGATTGGGAACCGTTCAGGGGCTTCCTGAAGTGCCCCTGGATGTGCAGCGGCTCTTCAAGACAGCCCACGACATCCCCCCTGAGTGGCATGTCCGAACACAGGCTGCTTTCCAGAAATCCACGGACAATGGCGTATCCAAGACCATCAATCTGCCCAATTCGGCGACAACCGATGATGTGGCCAATGCTTATCTCCTGGCTCATGATCTGGGCTGCCTTGGCATCACTGTTTTCAGAGACGGCTGCAAGGAGGGCCAGGTTCTTTACAAGGGAACGGAAGGTGCCGTCAAGGGCGAGGGAAAAGAGACGAAGGTGAAGCCCAGACCCCGGGTTGTTCAGGGAGTGACCTATCGCATCAATACCCCCATCGGAACGGCATTCATCACCGTAAACGACAATGGAAGCGGAGAGCCTTTCGAAGTTTTCGCGAATGTCGGCAAGGCGGGGAGCGATATCGCAGCAGTCGCCGAAGCCACGGGGCGCTTGATGTCATTGTGCCTGAGACTGCCTTCTACCTTATCCGCCAGGGAACGGCTGAGAGAGATCATCAACCAGTTGTCCGGAATCGGCGGAGGAAGACAGATGGGCTTCGGCAAGGATCGAATCCGTTCTCTCCCGGATGCTGTGGCGACTGTGCTGGCGGAGCACATGGGCCTTCGGGAAGAGGTCGGGGATGAAGGGGAAGAAGAGGATGGCGGGCATCTCCCGCTCCATCTGGATCTTTGCCCTGACTGCGGCCATGCCACTCTGGTATTCGAGGAAGGGTGCCAGAAGTGCCATACCTGCGGATACAGCATGTGTTGACATCGGAAAGGAAGCACCAGGTGGGGGTCAGGGGCAAGGTGGCCGTTCGAAAAGTTGTTCTCGGCAATGGTTTAACCCTTTTGATCAGGTCGAATCATTCCACCCCAATTGTGGCATTTCAGGCATATCTCAGGGGAGGGGTGCGTTCGGAGCTGCCGTCGCGTTCCGGCCTCACTCATTTCACGCAACGGACCCTCATCAAGGGGACCCAGACCCTCACGGCCCAGGAGCTGGCTGAGGAAACGGAAAACCTGGGGAGCTTTCTCCATTCCTTCACAGGAAAAGACACATTCGGTCTTTCCATGACTCTTCTGTCCAAGTATGTGGAGCGCGGCGCAGAAATTCTTGCCGACTGCATTCGGAATCCCCGTTTCGATCCCGAAGAGGTTGGGAAAGAGCGGAATCTCATCGTGGCGCAGATTGAGCGGAACCGGGACGAATTTCCCCACTATACCATGGATCTCTGTGAAAAGGTGATCTTCGCCCGTCACCCTTATCGGCTCTCCCTGTTCGGAGAGATTGAAACCATCGGGAATCTCGGGAGAGACGATCTGATCCAATGGCACAAGAGGTACTATGTTCCGTGGAATCTGGTCATTGCTGTGGTGGGTGACATCAAGGCAGATCGGGCCATTTCGGTTTTCGACAAAGCCTTCGGGGGATTTGCCGGAGGGCCGGTCCACGACAAGGAGCCCGTGAGGGAGGCTCCGGCGAAGAAGGCCCGCGAGCTCATTGAGGAGCGCGACAAGAAGCAGGTTTCACTTGTACTCGGGTTTCGGGCCGCTTCCCTTGGAAGTCCCGATTACTTTGCATGTCAGGTCCTGAATGCCGTGCTCTCCGGAATGGGATCCCGCCTTTTTATAGAGCTTCGGGACAAGCAAGGACTGGCCTATTCAATTTCGTCTCTTTATGAAGCCAGATTGGATTACGGTGTCTTCAAGGCCTACATGGGAACAAGTCCTGAACAGGAAGTCCAGGCCAAAGAGGGCCTTCTGATAGAGCTGAACAAAGTCAGGCAGAAAACGGTAGGAAAAGATGAGCTGGACCGGGCAAGGAAATACATGCTCGGTCTTTACGAGATTTCCCTTCAACGCAACTCAAGCCAGGCCGCCAGGTACGCCCTTTATGAGATCCTCGGGGTTGGGTACCATTTTCTGGACGAATACCCCGCCCGGGTGAAAGAAGTAACTGCCCGTCAGGTGAAGACCGCCGCAGAAAAGTACCTGGACACCGACCACCCTTGCATCGCCCTTGTGAGACCATCCCGAGCTTCGAAGGGGTGACAGGGGGCGCCGGGCTTTGAAAAAAGACCTTGCACCTGAGCACTGGTTCGTCTACATGCTGCGATGCCGCGACGGGTCGCTTTATACTGGTACGACTACCGATATGGCGCGCCGATTACGCGAACACAACGCCGGCACCGCCTCGCGCTACACCCGCACACGGCTGCCAGTGACGCTCGCATACGGGGAAACCTGCGCCAATCGTTCGGCAGCGCTTAAGCGTGAATGTGTGATCAAGAAATTGCCGCGCCGACGAAAGGAAGGCGTTATTTGTCCTGAGGCCGCAAACTTGAAGACCCTGCCCCCCCCGACTTAGTGGGTCGAGACACAATTTCGATCATGAACGATTAGGCAACTTTTCCCATTTCCCTTGTACCTGTGGAGCTTTCCTCGGAGGGTGTCATTTCGACGACATTATATTTGCGGCGTAGGTCATTGCTCGTATAGATCCACTCGATTGACTTGGCGTCCAAATTGTAGAAGTGTATGTACCTCAGGATACGCTCCATGACGGCTTGCGGGCTGGGAAAGTTATTGGGCGCAAGGACATGTGCTTGAAGGATTCCAAAGAAGATCTCGATCTGATTGAGCCACGACGACCGGACTGGCAGCCAATGGACAACGACTTCGAGGCGGGGAAAGTGCTCCTTGAGCCAAGTCTCAAGGTACTTGGGACGGTGGGTCGATCCGTTGTCCAGGATGAGGTGAATGCTGTGATTTCCCTGCTCTGCCGCTTGCCCAATGAGATCGGTCAGGAAATCAGCAAAGGCTTGAAATGTTTTGTGGGGATACAGCTTCCCAAATACTTTGCCTACCCCAACGTTGAGTGCTGCGAACAGATGCACCGCACCACGCCGGGCATAGGTATGCTCAATATGAGCCGGATCCCCTCCCCCAGTGGGCTTGTAGGTAGCTCGTTGACGGGCTTGAATGGACGTTTTCTCGTCAACTGAAAAGACCGCCTCTCCCCGTCGAAGTCCCCTTGCAACCCGTTCATAAAGATCCAGCACGTCACAGGCCCTGGGCAGGAATTTTGTCAGATCCTTGGGGGTGATCCAACTGCGAAATCTCCAGGGTTTCAGCTTGGCACTTCGCAGCCAGCGAGCAATCGTTCGGGCAGAGATGGAGGTCACCAAGCCAACTTTAGTGAGAATCCATGCGATCACGGGGGTACTGAAACGACTGACAGGAGCCTTGATGACCGTCCCTCCCGTAACAGGGTCCGTCTCCACGAAGGGCGAGGGTGAACGATTCTGATCGGCTAATGACACAGAAGGCTGCTCGATGGGATCCAGAGTTGACTCAGGCGCAGCGGTATGGCACTCGGGCTCTACAGTGGCCGGCACCAGCACCAAGTCTGTGTCAGGCTTATGGCACGCCACAAGAACCGTCGCAGCTCGAACCTCAGGGGGAAAAAGAACGCTGACGCCCCGGACGAGGACGATCAAGCAGGCTTTCGCGACCCCGCCCAAGAAACTCTTTGCGCCAGACCGAGATCGTCCTGGCATCCACACCGATGTGTGCCGTAATTTCAACGTTTCGCAGCCCATCATCAGCCATCAAGAGGGCCTTGGCCTTAATCACCTCCCGATAGGGAGCTGTACGCTTGCGACAGCGCTCTTCCAAGAATGCACGATCCTCTGGGGTCAGATGAATCAGTAAGGTTGGCCGTATTCCGGTTCGCA
>JACPDT010000059.1 GCA_016183865.1 Armatimonadota bacterium
CAGTACTACCTGTCCCTCCTCACCTTCCCGCAACTCGGATCGTGTGTCGGCGCCGCACAGAATAAGCAGGACCCTGGCCTGGCACCGCAGTGTCTCATAGCCGACGAACGAGGAAGAAGTCTCTTTCAAGTGCTCCATGAGAGAAATATCTGCGCTGGCGGAAAGCT
Source organism: Armatimonadota bacterium (assembly GCA_016183865.1). GTDB lineage: Bacteria > Vulcanimicrobiota > JACPDT01 > JACPDT01 > JACPDT01 > JACPDT01. Next base: position 168 of record JACPDT010000059.1, read on the forward strand.
TTTCGGCAAGGGCTTGGCGGGCCCTGTTCCTCTGGAAGGCCATGGCCTCCTCGAAGCCTGGAAGATCCACATCAAAGCCTCGTTCCAGAGCCATTTCTCTGGTGAGCTCGAGGGGAAAGCCGAATGTATCGTACAGCTTGAAAGCATCATCCCCTGAGAGGGTCCCCTTTCCCGATTCGGCAAGCCTTTCGAAGAGGCGGGCGAGGTGTCCCTCCCCTTCCTGGAGAGTCCGCTGAAATGTCTTTTCCTCGTGATCCACAAGCCTCAAGATGTATGGCTCCCTCTCGGCCAGCTCGGGATAGGGCCCTTTCATGGTACGGATGAGCTCAGGCACCAGATTTCTTGTAAGGGGCTCGTCCACTCCCAGGAGTCTGGAAAATCTCAGGGCGCGACGGAAGATGCGTCTCAGAACATAACCTCTTCCTTCATTCCCTGGAGGGATGCCGTCCCCCATCATAAACACGACGGCCCGCACGTGGTCTGCAATGATTCTTCGAGAAACCGTCAAAGCGGAGAGATCGAGAGCCGCTTTGTGGGGCGTCTCCTTTTCGGAGTTCCGGAGAATCTCCATAAAACCCTTGAAAAGATCGGTCTCAAAGGGGGAGTCCACATTCTGGAGCACCATGGTCAGGCGCTCCAGGCCCATCCCCGTGTCAATTCCTCTGTTGGGAAGATCCACAAATTGTCCCGATTCCAGGCGGTTCAGTCCGGGAAAAACGAGATTCCAGAACTCCGTGTAGCGGTCGCAATCACAGCCTGGGGCGCATTCGGGGTTGCCGCAGCCGACATCGGCGCCGCGGTCAATAAAGATCTCCGAGCAGGGGCCGCAGGGACCGGATGCGCCGATAGGACCCCAGAAGTTGTCGGCAAAAAATCTTGTGGGCCTCGTCATCTTCCGTATGAATGGTTATCCAGAGCTTCTCCCTGGGGAGCTTCATCCATTCAATCACATATTCCCAGGCCCAGGTGATGGCTTCTTCCTTGAAGTAGTTCCCAAAGGAGAAATTGCCCAGCATCTCAAAAAAAGTGTGATGACGGGATGTTTTCCCCACTTTTTCGATGTCGTCCGCCCTCACGCACTTCTGGCAGGTCGCGATACGGGCAAAAGGGGACTGGGCCTCACCCTTATAGTAAGGCTTGAAAGGCGCCATTCCCGCGCCGATGAGAAGCAAAGTGGGGTCATCCACAGGGATCAGCGAAGCGCTGGGAAGAACCTTATGCTGCTTGGTCTCAAAAAAACGCAAGAAACTTGCGCGGATCTCGTGGCTTTCCATGAATCAGACAGGCCCCCTAAATCGAACTCTCAATTATTTTCGATAGAAGTGTCTGCAAAATCCTCTTCTCTTGCAGAAACATTGGAGGGGCGCCGGAACCCAGGGTCAACTCTAAGCAACTGGCAAGCGTTGAGCCTGTCCAGGGTATCTCAGATCCTCAAGCGGGATCTGGCCTTTTCGTAGATTTTTCCGGCCACGAAGCCTATGGCGCCGCCTGCAGCCAGAGCTGTCGGGATAAACGCGGCCACCGCCGGGGCTCCTGAGAGCATCATCCCCTCGACTGTCAGGCACGCTGCGAAGGCGCCGATCAGAGCCCCTGCCCGGGCGGGGTCTCGGGCTGTGTAAACCCTGTATCGTATGCTCCTGGATTTGATCCCCGGGTGGTCGTTCCGTCGCAACTCCCCTGAATCATAGTGGTTCTCGTAGGAGTTCCTGGACTTGATGTCCAAAGAGGAGTGTTGGTCTTTCTTGTAGATGATTTCGGAGTATTCCCCCCTGTCCCTGTAGAGTCCCAGGAGCTCAGTCGGGAACTCCGGGCCCTCCTTCAGCGGAACCGTGCGTGAGAGCTGCTCTGGAGTTTCAACCCTGGCGAGGTGGTAGCGAACGTTCTTCTCGATGAAATCAAAGGACATCCCCGCAAGCTGCTTCCCGCTCGCAGATCTGCTTTTTGCCGAAAAATGGTGCGGGATTTCCTTGATGTCTTCTATGACCCCGACATAAATCGCCTGACCGCTCTTCATCAGTTGGGCAGCCGCAGTTGCGTCTACGCGGTTTACTGCTGCGTGTCCGTACCTGGACTTTCGCCCAAAGTCAGCAAAGAGAAGCCCCTTCTTACCCAGGGCGCCAAGGTGTTCGAGATCACTCTTCGTGATCGCGACACGGTGCGTTCCCCTGGGCTCAAAGTCCTCCGGCCCGGGCTGGAAAGGAACAATGCGCTCACCCAATTTTCCCTGCTCCAGAGACCGCATTCTGAGCTCTTCGGGCCCCCTCTCAGTGAATTCGGGGCTGACCAGAAAGTGTTTTTTTGTGATCTTTCCGTCAACATTTACGTCCTCGGTCCCCGTTTTCTCACCATAAATCCTCAGAGCCTGCCTCGCCAGTGCCACACCGACTCCTATGGCGGTCCCGAGGACGGGGCCCACGGCCGCCTGGAAGAGGATGATTCCAAGGGGACCACATATAGCGACATCGTGAATCAGCCGTGGAGCAAGGTCGCTCAGAATTCGTTTCACGGCCTCTCCCTTGCCGACTCCGTGAGCCGCTTTCGCCAGCTCGGCAGGCATGATCCCTGCGGACAGGGAGGAATCCCACTGCTCCAATTGGGCAGGAGTGGCGGGCGACTCCGCGCCTTGACTCCGGAGGGAAAACCCTCTGGCACCGGAGATGGAGAGCCGATGGCCGGACAAGGCGGGGACCTGGATGTCAGTCACGGAAAACCTCCTCTTCGCCGCTGTTATCTTTGCGAAAGGCCGCAACGCTCCCCTGTTAGGATGCCCGGTAATGCGCTTTGACCTGCCCGCTCGAAACATTCGAATTGGACCCGCGATTGAAGATGCCCCAGTTCTTCTCCGAAAGCCGATACCAGCTCTTTTCCCAGTCGCTGGAGATAACGACAACACCGCCCGAAGCCGGCAAGACCGGAGTTCCGGGAACGCCTGCAGTTTGGGGATCGGCGAGAAGCAGGTCTGACCAGTCCGTGGCGACTGAGGTGCTGTATACGACCCGTGTTTTCCGACTCGATTCCGAGTCGCGAGATACGCCTTTGTCGGATGGAGCGAAAAAGTGCTGTTGAAAGTATTGCCCCTGTTCATCTCTCTGTTCCGAGATGTGTTCTGCTGCGATTTGCGCAACCAGGTAGACAGGCTGACCCTCATCAAGCCGGTTGCGAGCTTCCATCGGCTCGATTCTCTTGAGCTGCCCCTGGTCGCCCGGGGCAAAGAGCCTGGCCTGCCGGTTGAGGGCGAAGAGGATCTGCGCGTACCCGTTCTGCTCACTTCGGGAGAGTGAAGAGAAGCGAAGCTGCAAAGGTGCGTTCCCCGACTCCTGACCGGTTTTGGTGACACTCCGAAACTGCTCCGGCCCGGGGACAAGATTCGGCGGTTCTGAGTTCTCACCGGGATGGAAAACCTCTGTCCGACTGTTGGTCCTTTCCACCACTCCGGACAAGGTCACCTCCTCGTCCTTGTTTTTCCTGTTTTTGTTCACTTTCCCGGACATGACAAATTCAGTTGTTTGGATGCTCAATTCCCCCATGAACGCCAACTCCTCCCATTTCTTTCAGATTCACCTGATGGTTTCATGATAAGGCCGTGTGGTCAAATTATTCTAAGATCACTCTCATAATCGGCCACGAACATGTTAACCTTGTGTGAACATTGCGGAAGGCGCTGATGCTGCCTAAATATCAAGAGCCGGCTCTGAAAATCGGGAAAGAAATTCACGCAGAGAGGCGCAGGTGGACTATTCCTGATCTTCCGCTGGAAGCTGTAATTTTTCTGCATTGATCAGGAGAACCTCAAGAAGGCCCATAACTGTTAATTCTCCGGCCCATTTGCGCAAATAATCTTTATCGAGGCTCTCCCATTGGACTACGGCAACCCCAAGCGCATCCTGGACCTGACGCTCTGGCTCATCAGCTTTTTACTTCAACACCTGGATGACACTTATGAAATAATAGATCACCTACCGCCAAACGAAGGGCAGCCAAACGCACCATATCTTCATTGTAATCCGGATGGCGCGGATGAATTCCGGATTCCGCAACCTCGCGGAGCCCGTCACTTGCTTCAATGGCTGCTCTTGCCCGCCCCGCAAAACCAAGCCTGCGCAGAATTGAAAACCTGATGCGGGCAGCTTCTAAAGTCGTATCCTGAGGAAGCAGCCTTATCTTCACCGTATCATCCACTAAACCGCCTCTACCTGAATCGTGTATAGAGATTCTTCACGCACACACAGGATAGCCTCGTCCCCATCACAACTGGTTTGCCAAGCAAGATCTACCACAACACTCCACCCATTCCTTCTCGGGGAGGAAAGTGAAGATCCAGCCCAACTCACCACTTGAAATGTAAAAGCCTTTCTGCTATTATATTCATAAAGGAGAGAATTGCTTCTCCTGTCTCATAATATAGGTAGTGGCAGCTCTACTTATATCGGTCGGCAGGAGTTTCTTCTTTTGAGAAACTGCAATTGGCTCAAGGGACAGTGAAACTATAAGATAGAGGCGCAGCATTATATGGTTTGTTCAAAAATATTCAGTATCCTCATTCGGTAGTACCCTGAATCAAGACAAGAAAGGAGATGATCATAAGGAGAATCTTGGCCCCATGGGAATGCTCTCCTGTCCTGATTCGTACACACAAACAAGCATGAAGATCAGCATCCTGAAATAGAGCGCTCGGGGTCGCCTTTGGCCTTCAATAAAGGTAGGTGCAAGAATCCGAGGATCAGCCGCGCAGTTTCTCTCTAAGTCATTATGACGTGATCCGGAAGGCAGAGTCAATGGTTGAGGGACCTTCCTATTTCCCCAGAACTTGTTGTCTGGTGATCAAAGGTTCGACCACTTCATCGGGCAAGCGCTTACCCTCGACGTCCCACACAGGGATGTGAATGTTTTCGTCCTCTCCCAAATAAATGGGACTGGTTGTGAAAGGGAGTCCGGTTTTCCCTTCCACCAGGTTCCACCCCCGACCTTCCACTTGATCGCTATCCGGTTTTATCGTGAATTCGCGGACCTTGGCGCCCAGTTCCTCGCCGCGACTGACAAAGGTCTCACCGGTAATGATCTTGATTGCGCCATCGTTTTCGATGATTTCACTCCTGGGACCGTTATTGATAACCAGGGCGCCGTTTTCTGTCCAGTAGAGGTTCGCTCCGTGAAGCGTCATCACTTGCCGGGTCTCAGGATCTGTGCTGGCGTCCAGAGTGACGGTATCGAGAGAGGGGTCATGAATCAGGAAAGCACCGGACTTAAGTTGATACGCCTGGAATTTCACTCTCTCATTTCCATGGTCGGTTTCCAGCTCCCGTGTGCCCCAAATAAAAACACTTCCTTCAGATGGTTCCAATTCCTCCTGGTGCTCCGTATAGGTGACCGCCGTCCACTTCGGCCCAATGCTTCGGCTCGCAGCGTCTTGTGTTAAATGCATCATGACGTTCCCCCCTCTGTTTCCGGAATCTTGAAATCCAGCAAGTCCTCACCACTTCTGCAACTTTCCCACTTTATGTTCTCAGAGCAACCTCAAATCTGCATCATTTCTCCCTTACGGAGCGTTCACAAATGCGGAATAAGTGTTAAGTTCGTGTGAATCTTCAGTACAGGCTGATACTATGCGTCTGCGTGACAATCGAGTTTCGGAGAGGTTCCAATTTCACAGTCTTTCTGCGGAAGACCCTTCGTCGGGGCCTCCCAGCCGCCGCCATCGCCCGAGAGGAAAAGAGCGGCGACTCTCTAATGGATGAGATCCTGCGCAGGAAACTGTTCCACCCCGAATTGCTGATCAAGGCTTGTACAAGCGAAGAAGGCATGTTCTGCTGGCCGGAGGCGCCAGATGACGTGGAAACGCCACTACATGAATGTACCTGAGCCCCCTCCGAACTGGATTATGAAACTCCAGGTCTCTGAGAAAGTCTCCTTTCAGGAAGATTCTCCCTAAACCAAAATTCACTGGGATAGGGGATGAACGCTTACGGAATCAATTTTCCTATCCCTTATCCCTAAGCCAGGCGCCGACATACTCGGCGACATCTTGCCACCCGGGCTCAGCCACGATCCAATGGGCGTGATTCTCAAACTCCTTATACGAAGACACAGTTCTGTATTTCCTCGCAACCTGGCGAACAACCGGGGCAGGTGTGATGCGATCTTGAGCACCGGCAACCACAAGCACCGGACAGGTCATTTTGGACTCATCAACTCTTGACGCGCCTCTACGGTCGAAGGGCCAATAACCTATCTCGCACGCCGCTCTGCCCGACTCGTAGACGAACCTTTCATAGGTCTCTTTCTGTTCTTTCACCGGCAGGAGATGAAACATCGAGTACGCCGCCTCGCTTTCGGTTTGGCGTACCGGTTTTCGCCAAAAACCCCAGGTTGTCTGGATGCTCCAAAAGCTCCTTATCACGGAAGGCGTGAGGGCTACGATGCCTGCCGGTGGCGCGGGGGTGAGAAGGACAAGAGCCTTTGCAAGCCCGCGAGCACCCAGAATCTGGGCCAGCAATCCTCCCATGGAATGTCCCATGACGATCGGCTTCACGCCGAATTCCCTGACATCCTGCTCAAGTATCCCGGCGTAGTCCAGGAGACTGGTCGTCCCGAGACGAGGGTCCGGAATGCCTCGGGGGTCCATGTCGTGGTAGGGCAATGTGACGGCGACGGACCGGTATCCTTTTGCTTCAAAAACACGCCGATAGTTCTCCCAATACCATGACCCGCCCCACATTCCGTGAATCATGAAAATCATATCCGCCATGTTGCTCCCCCTGACAGGCAGATTTCCGCCGAAACGATCAATGCACGGCCTTCGGCACTTTTGAGAGTCCCATCACTTGAGCCCCTTCTGCGATGCCGTACTGCATGAAAACCCCCTGGTTCACTTCAAGGGCGTACAAGACGGACACATCAGGGGAGACGGGATGCTCGTCATTCGGCGTCAAATCCCTGATGGCCGCGATCCGACCCTCTTTAGTCACAAAGGCAATGGAAAGAGGAATACAGGTGTTTTTCATCCAGAATGAGGGGAAATGCTCCTCGGAGAAAACGAAGAGCATCCCATGATTTTTGGGCAAACTCTTCCGGTGCATGAGCCCCTTTGCCCTGGATTCCGGAGTAGAGGCGATTTCCACGGTAAGAGTCAACTTCCCGATGACCAGAGTCTCGTTTCGGGGCGCTGCCTGCGCCCTTTCAGGCCCGGCGACAACGCCGGACATCCGGCCAAAAAGCAGAGGGAGAGCGACGAGACAAAACATCAGGCTTCCAGCCTTAAGCCTCTTCAGATAGGAGTGGGCAAGTAGTTCTGTTTCAGCCATCGGTCTCACACTCGAAAGTATAGCACAGAGAGCTCAGAGATTCAAGCAAATGGAAAAAGGTAAATGAATTCTTCTCGGATCTGCCCAGTGGCGGCCTCTCCCTACGGTCGTGGTCATAAAAGCGCCCCACATTGTCCTCGCCGGAAACCAGGAATTTGGAACATTAAGCAGAATTCTTTTGTTCTCATCGCCGCAAGACGTGTTTCTATCTTTCAACATCCTCTTGTCTCAACCGTCTGTAGCAGGCCGATGCATACTTTTTCAAAAACGAGGAGAGATTATGGGAAAGCTGTTCGGCACAGACGGTGTGCGCGGAGTGGCCAACACCGAGCTTACTCCAGAGATGGCATTCAACCTCGGCAGGGCTGCCGCTTCCATTTTGGGAGAAGAGGGTCTCCCCGGAATTGAGGTGATGCCGACCGGAACGATCGTCATGGGCAGGGATACCCGGGCATCGGGAGACATGTTGGAAGGGGCTCTGATCGCGGGAATCTGTTCCGTGGGCCTTTCCGTCCTCAAGGTGGGAGTTGTCCCGACTCCTGCCGTGGCATACCTGGCGAGGGACCTCCGGGCATCGGCCGGCATCATGATTTCCGCCTCTCACAACCCCATCGAGGATAATGGGATAAAATTCTTCTCTGCCGATGGCTTCAAGATCCCTGATGAAGTGGAAGAACAGATCGAAACCCTGATTTTCGGCAGGAAGGACCCCCTCCCGAGACCGACGGGAGAAAAGATCGGCCGCGTCATCCCCATAGAGGAGGCGGAGGACCGGTATCTGGATCATATCAAAAAAACCGTGAACCTCTCCCTCGCAGGATACAGGATCGTGGTTGACGGCGCCCATGGCGCCGCATACCGGATCGCCCCCAGGCTTCTTCGAGAGCTGGGCGCTGAGGTGATATCTCTCAATACGCAGCCCAATGGAATAAATATCAATGTAGATTGCGGCTCCACCCACCCCGAGAGACTCCAGAAAACGGTGCTCAAAGAGAAAGCGCACCTGGGACTGGCCTTTGACGGAGACGCGGACCGGGTGCTGGGGGTGGATGAAAAGGGCCGGCTTGTGGACGGAGATCAGATCATGGCGATCCTGGTGGAGTCGCTCCTCAGGCAAGGCGCACTGCGCCAGAAGATTCTGGTCACCACAGTCATGAGCAACTTCGGTCTGGAGCAAACCATGAAGCGCTTCGACGTAAAGGTGGTCAGGACGAAGGTCGGAGACAGGCATGTGCTTCAGGAAATGAGAAGAACGAAGGCCCAGATCGGCGGGGAGCAGTCGGGACACGTTATTCTGCTGGATCACAACACGACAGGAGACGGCATACTGACATCGCTGCATCTTCTGGAAAGCCTGAAGGAGAACGGCAAGCCCTTGAGTGAGATGGCGAATCTTGTGGAACCCCTTCCTCAGCTCCTTGTAAATGTCCCGGTCAAAGACAAGACTCGTTTTCAAGAAGATGAGGAAATTCAGGAAGCGATCAAAGAGATGGAAGCAATGCTCGAACAAAAGGGAAGGGTCATGGTGCGGCCCTCCGGAACCGAGCCCCTCATCAGGGTGATGGCGGAGGGAATGGACAAAGACGCGGTCCAGCGTGTCGTGGAAGCGTTGGCAAGCGTCATAGACAAGAAACTGAATTGAAAGGACTTTCTCATGTGCGGAATCGTAGGTTATGTCGGTGATAAGACGGCGGTTCCCATTCTGCTGAATGGCCTGAAGCGGCTGGAATACCGTGGTTATGATTCCAGCGGGATCGCTGTGCTGAAAAACGGAGAGATCGCGGACGCCAAGACAGAGGGAAAGCTGGAGCGCCTGGAGCGCCTGCTTCGGGAGCGCCCCCTGGAGGCAACGGTGGGAATCGGACACACGCGCTGGGCCACCCATGGGCGTCCGTCCGATCTGAACGCACACCCCCACACCGATTGCCGCAATACTCTGGCGGTTGTCCACAACGGAATCATCGAGAACTATCTTCATCTGAAAGAGCGGCTCGAATCCGAAGGGCATACTTTCAAGTCCGAAACAGATACAGAGATCCTGGCCCATCTTATCGAAAGCAACTACAAAGGGAATCTATTCGATGCCGTAAGGGAAGCCCTCAAGCAGGTTCAGGGCTCTTACGCCATCGGCGTGGTGAGCAAGGAAGAGCCGGACCGTCTGGTTGCGGCCAGAAAAGACAGCCCCCTTCTGGTGGGCCTGGGATATGGCGAGAATTTCATCGCATCCGATATCCCCGCTTTTCTGTCCTACACCCGGAGAGCCCTGGGCGTGGGAAATGGAGAAGTGGTGCTCCTCACCAGGGACGAAGTGCGAATGGCCAACCTTGAGGGAAAACAGGTCTTCCGGGAAGGTTTCGAGGTCCTGTGGGATGCCAAGATGGCCGAAAAGGGCGGCTACAAGCACTTCATGCTGAAAGAGATCCATGAGCAGCCCAAGGTGATCATGGATACCCTCTCGGGCCGGGTAGATCCGGCCAATGGCGCGGTCACCCTCGAGGATCTAGGGTTGGATCTCTCTCCTTACAAGAAAATCTACATCATAGCATGTGGGACCGCCTATCACGCAAGTATGGTCGGGAAGTACATCCTGGAGGATCTGGCAAAGGTCCCTGTTGAGGTGGACCTCGCATCCGAGTTCCGCTACAGAGACCCTCAAGTGGACAAGTCCTCCCTCGTCCTCGCCGTGACCCAGTCGGGAGAGACGGCCGATACCCTTGCCGCGTTAAGGGAGGCCAAGGACAAGGGCGCCGCAGCCATAACGATATGCAATGTGGTGGGAAGCTCCGTCACCCGTGAGGTGGACGGGTTGGTTTACACCCGGGCCGGCCCTGAGATCGGAGTGGCTGCGACCAAGACTTTTACCGCCCAATTGACGGCTCTCTTCATGCTGGCGGTAAGGATGGCAGGGGAGCGGGGAAGCCTCCCCCCTGAAGAGCTTGAGCGGCTCGGAAAGGAGCTCCTGACTCTTCCTCAAAAGGTGGAAGCCACCCTGGATGAAAAGAAGAGCCTCCTTCAATGCGCCCGCCAGTATGCACGGTGCAGAGATTTTCTCTATCTCGGGAGACACATCAATTATCCTATCGCCCTGGAAGGGGCTCTGAAGCTCAAAGAAATTTCCTACATCCACGCGGAGGGATATGCCGCGGGAGAGATGAAACATGGCCCCATCGCCTTGATTGACGAAAATGTCCCTGTTGTTGCCCTGACCCCTCGGGACAAAGTCTACGAAAAGATGCTCTCCAACATCAAGGAGGTCAAGGCAAGAGACGCCATTGTCATAGCGGTGGCCTTCAGGGGGGATCCGGATATTCACAAATATGTGGATCACATTTTCCCTGTTTCCACTACGGATCCTTATTTCACGCCCCTTTTGTCCGTGCTTCCTCTCCAGTTGCTGGCTTATTACATTGCGGATCGAAAAGGGTGCGATGTGGATCAACCTCGAAATCTTGCGAAAAGTGTGACTGTGGAGTAAGGTAGTGCAAATTTCAGACCGTATCATCGTGGCTTTGGATGTGGAGAATGGAGATAAAGCCCTGGGATTGGTCTCCCGACTTGTGGGAACAGTGGGGCTCTTCAAGATCGGACCCGGGCTTTTCCTCAGGGAAGGACCCGGGATACTCTCCCGAGTATCCGATCTGGGGGGAATCGTCTTCCTGGATCTGAAATTTCACGATATCCCCACAACCGTAGCCCGTGCCGTCAAGGCTGTCGTGCCCTATGGAATCCGCATTCTGACACTGCATACATCGGGCGGCAAAGCCATGATGGAAAAGGCATCGGAGACGGCCGGGGAATTTCCATACAGCCAGCGTCCTCTTCTCCTTGGAGTAACGGTTCTCACAAGCCTGGAGACACACGATTTGCGAAGGATCTGGGGGTTTGAAGGCTCTTTGCAGGATCAGGCCGTGCATCTTGCCCTCATGGCCAAGAACAGCGGACTGGACGGCGTCATCGCATCTCCTTTGGAGATTTCCGCCATCAGGGAGGCCTGTGGAGAAAAATTCCTGATCATCACCCCGGGAATCAGACCTCCGAATTCTCCCCCGGACGATCAGAGAAGGACCCTCACGGCCAGGGAAGCGATCGAGAAGGGGGCCGATTATGTGGTGGTGGGAAGACCGATCATTGAAGCAGGGGATCCGGTCAGGGCCGTGAGGCAACTGATAGAGGAACCGGCATTTCACGGAGATTGAATATGGAAACAGGCACCAGGACCACAATAGAGGAGCTTTTCAAGAAAACAGACGCCGTCAAGGACGGGCACTTCCGCCTCAGCTCGGGAAGGCACAGCCACAAGTATCTGCAGTGCGCCCTCGTGCTTCAGCATCCGGAGTACGCGGAGCAGCTCGGTCGGCTTCTGGCAGCGCACTTCGAGAGTGCAGGAGTTCAGACCGTGATCGGTCCGGCTCTGGGCGGCATCATCATAGCCCATGAAACAGCCCGGGCGCTGGGTGGAAGGGTGATCTTCGCGGAACGGGAGAAGGATGCGATGACATTAAGGCGGGGCTTCGACCTTTCAAAGGGGGAGCGTGTCCTCGTAGTTGAGGATGTTCTGACAACAGGGGGCTCCGTTCAGGAAGTCCTGGCTCTTGTGCAAGAACTGGAGGCCGTTCCGGTGGGAGTGGGAGTCCTTGTGGACAGGAGCGGCGGGGCGTGCAAACTGCCCGTGCCTGTCGCCTCCCTGACCTCTGTGGAAGTGGAGACATATCCCCCTGATGATTGTCCACTATGCAAGCTGGGAATACCCATGACCTCTCCGGGCAGCAGAAGGAAGGAACAATGAAAACAATACACGCAGGGATCATTGGCGCGGGATTCATCGGGAAAGCCCACGTGGAAGCCGTGAGAAGGTTGGGCTTTGCGGAGATGGCTGCCCTCCTGGGACGGGATGAAAAGACCGCCGAAACGAAGGCGGGTGAGTTGCATATTCCCCGTTCTTACGGCTCCCTGGATCGCTTTCTCGCCGATCCGAAGCTGGAGGTCGTACATGTCTGCACACCCAATCACCTGCACTATTCCATGGTGAAAGCCTGCTTGAAGGCAGGGAAACACGTCATTTGCGAAAAACCGCTCACCTTCACCTCCAGGGAGTCCAGAGATCTGCTGGAGATGGCTTCGCAGGCGGGTCTGCAGCATGCAATCCATTTCAACTATCGCTCCTATCCCATGATCCGACAGGCAAAAGAGATGGTGGGAAACGGAAAGATTGGGAAGATCTATCTTGCCCATGGAAATTATCTCCAGGACTGGCTCCTCTTTGACTATGACTACAATTGGCGATTGGAGCCTGAACGGGGAGGGAAGGTTCGGGCGGTCGCGGATATAGGCTCACACTGGTGCGATCTGGTTCAATTCGTCACAGGGCTCCAAATTACGGAGGTCCTTGCAGATCTCTCTACATTTCTTCCCCAGCGCAAGCGTCCCAAAGCGGGAAGAGAAACTTTCGCCTACGCCATTTCCCAGGATCACGAGTCTGTTGCCGTAGAATCGGAAGATGCGGCATGTCTCCTCCTTCGCTTCTCAAACAACGCAAGGGGCACACTGCTCATATCCCAGGTTTCCTCGGGCAGAAAAAATCATCTTTTCTTTGAGATCAATGGATCGAAAGCCTCGCTGACCTGGAACCAGGAAGAGCCTTCAAAGCTGTGGGTCGGAAATAGAGACAAGGCCAGTGAGATGTGGGTGAAAGACCCCAACCTCTTCTCCGACCCTGTCTGCGCCTTTTCCCGCTATCCGGCGGGCCATCCGGAAGGCTATGCCGACGGGATCACCCGATTCATGGAGGGGTTCTATACGAAGCTGCTGGGCAGGGATACTTTTCTTGATTTCCCGACTTTCGCAGATGGCCTGGCAGCCAATGTACTTTGCGAAAGGATTCTCGAAAGCTCTAAGAAACAAGAATGGACAAGGGTCAAATGTGAGGAGGAAATTTTTTCATGAAACTTGCCGCAAGCTCCTGGTCTGTGCATCGGGCCCTGGAGGATGGGAAGATGACGCAGCAGGATTTTATCCTGAAGTGCAGTAGAGAATGGCATCTGGATGGCGTGGAGCTCCTGGATCGCCATTTCCCGAGACCCACGAAGAATTACCTTCGCGAGTTGAAACGAATCTGCACCTGTGAAGGCCTCACGATTTCCTGCATCGCCGTATCCAACGATTTCGGAAAGCCCACCGCCGCTGAAAGAAGAGATGAAGTGGACAAGGTCCGAAAATGGATCGAGGCAGCGGCTTTCCTGGGTGCCCCGGTGATACGAGTATTCGCAGGGTCGGCGCAGGAGAGGCCGGAGCAAATCCGGCCCAAGATGGTGGAAAACCTCCGAAGGTGCAGTGATTCGGGGGAAGAAGCTGGGGTGATCCTGGGCCTCGAGAATCACGGGGGATTCACGCAAAAACCGGAAGATCTACTCAACATTTTGCGCGAAGTGGATTCCAAATGGCTCATGCATGTGCTGGATACCGGAAACTATGGGGATCATTCCTATGATTCCATCGAGAAAACGCTTCCTGAGGCCGTTCATGTCCATGCCAAGGTGATCAAGCTGGATGGGCTGGACTATGGGCGAATCATGACGTTGCTTCGCAAATACAAATACCAGGGCTTTCTTTCTGTGGAATATGAAGGAAAGGGCGAAGAGGTCGGGGAGACCTCAAGAGCCATCGCGATGCTGCGAGGGCATCTGAGGCAGTAGGGCCGGAATTCTGCACCACAGAGACACAGAGAATCTCGTAATTGCAAAGTGCAAAATGATGCCGAGCCTCGCGGGGTCGGTTGGGGGACGGGGTTATGAAAAAAAAGAGGACACCAGGATTCGTATTCATTGTTCTCCTGGTTCTCGGCACACTCTCCGGCATTCGCGGCGAAAAGCTTCTGGCCTCATCGGCCAGGCACATCACCCTCACCTTCAGCGCGGGCCACGATCCGTCAGGCATTCACGAGGCATTGATAAGACGATTCGAAGAGACCCATCCGGACATCAAAATCAGGGTCCTGGAGCTGCCAAACTCAACGGATGGCCAGCATGAGCGCTATGTGACCGCCCTTGCCGCCGAAGATTCCAGTCTGGATGTAATCGCAGCGGACATCATCTGGCCCCCGGAGTTCGCCTCAGCCGGGTGGCTCCTTCCCCTGGACCCCTTTCTCCCCCCCAGTGAGCAGAAAAAATTCATTGACGGCGCAACCCAGGGTGTCCGTTACAAGGGAAAACTCTATGCCGTTCCCTGGTTCTGCAATGCAGGTCTTCTCTTTTATCGAAAGGACCTGTTGGAAAAGGAGGGTCTTTCCCCTCCCCGCACGTGGGATGACCTGCTGAAAGCGGCCGGATTGCTGCAGAGGAAATACAAGATTGATGGCCTGGTGTTTCAGGCAGCCCGCTATGAGGGACTGGTCTGCGATTTCCTGGAATATCTGTGGGGGAACGGGGGAGATGTGTTCGACAAGGACGGCAATATCACCATTGACCGCCCTGAAGCGATCGAAGCCCTTCAATTCCTCACAGACCTGATCCACAAGCATCGCCTGACAGCGCGGGCAGTGACCAGCTATCAGGAGCAGGAGAGCTTCATCGCTTTTACCCAGGGACATGCGGCATTCTTGCGAAGTTGGCCTTATGTATATATGCTCTCATTCGGGAAGGACTCCCGTGTAGCCGGTAAAGTAGGCATGGTCCCCATGGTCTACAACAAGGGGAAGAGCGCCGGAACTCTCGGAGCCTGGAATCTCGCCATTTCCCGCTTCTCCAAGCACCCGAAGGAGTCCTGGGAATTCATCCGATTCCTCTCCTCCCACGAGTCTCAGGTTCTTGCGACCTTGAAGGGCCGAACTCCTTCACTCAAGTCGGTCTATGGGGACCCGAGGATCAAGAAAGAGGCCCCCTATTTGTCGGTATTTTATCGGACTCTCGCAGCCGGTAAACCCAGGCCGGTGACCCCCCTTTACCCCAAAATATCGATCATTCTGCAGATTCAGGTCCACCGGGCCATCACCCGGGAGATCTCTCCCGAGGCCGCCCTCAAGGAAGCCGCCCGCAAGATTCGAAACCTTTACAACAAGTATAAACTCCCTGTGGGAACTTGATGGACAAAGAAGCAACAAGGGAAGCAAAAACCGCGTATCTTCTGGTAGCGCCCTCACTCATCGTGATCGGCGTAATCGCCCTTTTTCCTATTTTGCGGTCGCTTTGGATGAGCTTTTATGCCATAGACCTGACTCTCCCCCAACTGGGGCGCCCCTTTGTGGGCCTTGCCAATTATCTGGAGATCTTCACCGATTCCCGATTCTGGGCCGCCCTCTGGAATACGACCTATTTCACAGTGATCTCGGTTACCCTTGAGCTTGTTCTGGGGCTTGCCATAGCCATGCTTGTAAACCGCCCCTTCGCCGGAAGGGGCCTCCTTCGGGCATCTGTCCTCATCCCATGGGCCATCCCGACAGTCGTGTCCGCCCAGATGTGGCGGTGGATCTTCAACGACAAGGCTGGAATCCTGGGAAGTCTTCTCCAGAATTTCAAGATCCTCTCAGAGCCTTATCCCTGGCTTGCCTCTGTGGAAACCGCCAGACTGTGCATCATCGCCGCAGATGTGTGGAAAACCACCCCCTTTATGGTTCTTCTCCTCCTCGCCGGGCTCCAGACCATTTCTCCCGAATACTACGAAGCCGCAATGGTGGATGGGGCAACACCCTTTCGGCGTTTTCTCCATGTGACCCTTCCTCTTCTGAAACCCATCATTCTGGTGGCCCTTCTTTTCAGAACCCTGGATGCCTTTCGAATCTTTGATCTGGTGTATGTTCTCACAGGCGGGGCCTTCAAGACAGAGACCCTCTCCGTTCTGACGAGTGATGTCACCTTCAAGTGCTCCGACTATGGCCAGGGATCCGCCCTTGCTGTAGTCATGTTCTGCTGCATCATGGTGATCAGCTTCATTTTCATCAAAGTCCTGGGAGCGAAGGTGGAAGAATGAAAAGCAATCGTCTCGAAAAGGCCGTCTTTTTTACTGTTCTTTCCCTTTTTCTTCTGGTGATTCTCTTTCCCTTTTACTGGCAGTTCGTAACATCCATCAAGTCGGATGAGGAAATCTGGAAAATTCCCCCATCCCTTTTCCCCCAGGTTACCTATTGGGATAATTATGTGCGGATCTTCAAGCTCCACAACTTCGCCCGCTATCTCTGGAACAGCGCCATGGTGGCGTCTCTGACGACGATCTTCTCCTTAATAGTGGGCGCATTTTCCGCCTATGCCCTGGCGAAGCTCAAGTTTCGGGGGAAACACCTCATTCTATCCCTGGTCCTCTCTGTCTCCATGTTTCCACCCATCGCCATAGCTCCATCCCTTTTCATGACTCTTAAACAGATGCACATGATTAACACATATTGGGCCTTGATCCTGCCGTACACGACCTTTGCCCTGCCCCTGGCCCTCTGGAACCTCACCGCCTTTTTCCGCCAGTTGCCCAATGAGCTTCAGGAGGCTGCCAGAGTGGATGGGTGCTCCTTTTTCCAGACCTTCTGGAAAATACTGCTTCCCCTGACAGCCCCCGGGCTTTTCACGACAGGCATCCTGGTCTTCATCGCCGCGTGGAATGAGTTTCTCTTTGCCCTCACCTTCACCACAGAAGACCGCATGCGAACCGTCCCCGTCGGAATCGCCCTCTTCCCCGGCGAATACACCGCCCCCTGGGGCCAGATCGCCGCGGCATCGGTAGTAGTCACCATCCCCCTCGTGCTCCTTGTTCTGGCCTTTCAGAGACGCATCGTAGCCGGTCTTACGGCAGGTGCAGTGAAAGGGTGAGCTGTGGATTAGTGGATTCGGCCAGCAGACTCAATATCGCCGGTCTCCCAGAGCCCACTTACGGTACCTTTTCAGGGGTCAGAGGTGAAAGGTGGCGGACCCTTGACGGTGGGATTTGGATATGGTACTATTGGAAGTACTATAGGAGGTACTGTAAATGTCGAAGTCTCCAAAAATCATACCAATTTCAGATCTCAGACAAAACGTCAGCGATGTTGTCAAAAGCGTTTCAAAGTCCGGGGAGCCTGTCTTTATTACCCAACGTGGACGAGCAGCAGCCGTCATGGTCAGCATGCAGGTTTATGAGGAGTTCCAGCACGAGCTTGACATCCTGCGGTTACTCGCACGTGGTGAGAAGGAAATAGAGGCAGGCGTCGGCCACGAACTTGATGAAGTTATGAAAGAAGCCGACCGCTTCTTCGAGTCTTCAGAACTTTGAGAGTTCTTTTTACCCCGACGGGGCGCCGCCAGTTTCTTGAAGCAGTTGCCTACATATACAGGGAGAATCCCACGGCTTCCTTGGGTTTTCGCAGAAAGGCCGAAAGAAAACTTTCGCTCCTGAAAGAGTTTCCGGAATCGGGGAGATTGGTTCCGGAGTATCCGGATCTCCCCTTTCGTGAGGTGATTGTGAGGCCTTATCGGTTTTTCTATAGAATCAAGAATCAGATAGTATGGGTCGTCGCCGTGTGGCACAGTGCCCAGTTGCCTGAGGAACCTGAACATGGAGATGGGTAACGGTGCATTGCGAACTCAGGATCAATGGCCGTCGTGAGCGATTCCAGCCCATTGATTAGCTGTTCAGCAAGGGTTGAGGTTCTGAGAAAGGAGCGCCATGTATTGTCCTGATTGCGGTAGAGACAATAGAGATTCTGCCAAATTCTGTATCGCCTGTGGATGCTCCATCGGCTCGCAGACCCCTGGCTTGACGGCAATAGCGGTCACGCTGTGCCCTGGTATGGTTCTTCAGGCCCGTTATGAAATCAAAAAGCTCCTGAAATCGGGAGGAATGGGATCCGTCTATCTGGCTGCCGACCTGCGCCTTGGGATTTACTGTGCCGTGAAAGATTTGCGCCATGTTTATCAAGATCCGCGGGAATTGCAGGAAGCGAGAGATCGGTTTGAGCGCGAGGCGAGAACCCTGGCCAAACTGCAACATCCACGTTTGCCTGGCGCCAGAGACCATTTCGAGGAAAAGGGGTCCTTCTACTTTGTGATGGACTATGTGGAAGGGGAAGACCTGGAAGCGATCCAGAAACGGGAGGCGCCGAACGGTTTTCCTGAAGAGCGGGTGAAAAAAATCGCCTGCGAGGTTCTGGAAATCCTGGAATATCTGCACACCTTGAACCCCCCGGTTGTCTATCGGGATCTGAAACCCTCCAATATCATGATTCGAAGACAGGACAAAGCCGTCGTCTTGATTGACTTCGGCATTGCCCGGGCGGTCCATTCCAATGCGACAAAGAAAACAGCAATCGGTACCGAAGGATATGCCCCTCCGGAACAATACCGGGGCAATCCGGAGCCCAGGTCCGATCTTTACGCACTTGGCGCCACCATGCATCACCTTCTGACCGGAGTTGAGCCGACGGTTCCCTTTCATTTCGATCCAACAAGGATTCGCAGGCCAGATGTCTCCGTTCAGATGGAAACCGTGGTCTCCAAGGCGCTGGAAATGGATCCGGAAAAAAGATTCTCCTCCGCCCAGGAAATGAGGGAAACACTCAAAAGAAAGGCAACCTCCGTGCCGAGTGTAAAGGCGGGAAAGAGGAAGGCGTTTACGACAGCAGTCCCGCCAAAGCCCGTTGCCGAGCCTGCTCAACCGAGTGTCGCGGAAAAGACATTGAAGGGTCTCACGAGTGCTGTCTTGTCAGTCTCCTTCAGTCCTAACGGAAAGAAGTTGGCTTCGGGGTCACGCGACGGAACGGTCATCATCTGGGATGTGGCAGGCGGGAGTGCGGAGAAGACGTTCATGGGGCATACGGATGGTGTCAGCTCAGTCTCCTTCAGTCCTGACGGAAAAAGGCTGGCTTCGGGGTCAGATGACAAAACGGTCATCATCTGGGATGTGGAAGCGGTGAGGACTTTAGGCAGCCCCAGTGATAATATCGGACCCTCTTGAGAATACGTTCCGCAGTTTACCAGGTTTCACTCCTCGTGGCATCCGGAGTGCGGTACGCTTCCTCTTGTCGGCGCCGGACGCTTGAAAGTGGCGTCCTTGATCTGTCTGTACGATCGCCATTGAAGGGGTGTAGCTGAAAATCACGGGTATTTCACGCAGCGCGCACCCGATTGTCTTTCTCTTGTTGAAACCGGTTCTTCCGAATACCCTCTGATCCAGGAATGCTCCATCTCATCCCCGTGCGGTCCAGG
>JACPDT010000068.1:0-29720 GCA_016183865.1 Armatimonadota bacterium
GGTAAGCATTCGGAGAACCATAGACGAGCGTTCCCTCTCACGGGATATACTTGAGTTTTTCCAAATCCCAGATTCAGAATTCCATCTGGATGTTGCGAAAAGATTCCTTGCAGTCTCAGGAAAGCAATACCGGCAGCGCAATAACTCCATGGACAAACTCAAGGGCTTTACAGGCGGCCAGCGCATTCGTGACCTTTCCACTGGGAGTTTCCTTGATCATCAATACGATGTTCGGAGGCTGGGAAGGCGCAGTTTCCTGTTGGACCGCCGTTTTGATGGAAAGTCCGTGCTCCCCCAGAATGGTTGTGATTTTTCCGAAGACCCCCGGGAGATCCTGGACGGAGAAACGGAGGTAGAAAGGTGAGGAAGCCCTTTCCTGTGGCAGGATCCGGCCCGTTCCGTCCTGCAGGTAAAATCTGGGTAGATCCACCATTTTAGCCTTCGATTTCTTGGCCACCTCCAGCACATCCTTCATGATGGATCTGGCGGTGGGAATGGCGCCTGCTCCTTTTCCCACTTTTGTTATGGGATCGCTTCTGCCTCTCAGAAAAAGGGAGACCGCGTTGGTCTCGTCCTTGACGGAGTAAAGAGGATGGGTCTCCCTGATGAGGTAAGGTCCTGTGAAGAGATGAAAGCGCTCCTGGTCATTGTCAAGGGTCCTTCTTGCGATGGCCAAAGGTTTTACGGCATAACCCCAGTCTCCCGTGATCCTCACATCGAGCGAAGTCACGGCTTCAATGCTTTCCCTGGGGATCCTGGTCCAATCAAAGAAGGCATTGAACAGAATGGAGCTCAGAATGGCCAGTTTTTGTGCGCCATCGGCGCCTCCCAGATCAAAGGAAGGGTCCGTCTCCGCGAAGCCTTTCTCCTGCGCCTCCCTGACGGCATCGGCGAATTCCATCCCTTCCTGGAGTCGGGTCAGGATGTAGTTGCTGGTTCCGTTTACGATTCCTTCGATGCCCAGTATGTCCTGTTGACTCGGAATCTTGAGGAAGTCTTCGATGACAGGGATTTCACCACAGACGCTCGCCTCGAACCCGATGTTTCGCCCGTATTTTGCGGCAGTGGAGAAGATCTCCTTCCCGTGTGAGGCAAGAAGGGCCTTATTGGCTGTTACGACATGCTTCCCCCCTTTCAGTGCCCTGAGGACAATCTCTCTGGCAGGCTCAATTCCACCCATCAGCTCAAGGATCACGTCAATCCTGGGATCATCCACCGCTTTTTTCCATTCCGTTGTCAGGACTCCGGGCACGGGGACGGACCTGGGTTTTTGCGGATCCCTCACAACAACCACAGGGAAACGGACCTGATACCCTGTTTTTTCTTCACTGTAGAGATCTTTGTGGTATTTGAGGACTCCCGTTCCCACGGTGCCGAGACCCAGAAGCCCCACCTGGATGATCTTTTCCATGAAGAGATCCTTGTAAAGCTGAAGCACCACCTCCTGGATACCTCTTTTCTTGACTACCACCTCGAAAGTGTTGTCTGTCAGGAGATGGGGGGTCTTGTGGACAAGGGTCATGCCGTATTTCTCGGGGCTTTCCACGAAATCCAGAGATTGATGTATCCGGGCAAGAATTTCGTGATTCTCACCCAGGCCATCCCCGACGATCTTGAGAAGAATCTGGTCCCTGGAGAGATGCCCGGAAAACCGTGATTCAAGTGCCGAAAGCTCAGGGCAGTAGGCGTCAAAAACGAAGGAGAGCCTTCCTGATGTGAAGGAAGAGACCTTGACGACAGATCCCGTGATTTGGAGGACCTCTTTGGAGATGCCGGCAGCTTCCTCTTCGCTTTCCGGATAAAAGGTCAGAAGCTGGGTCCCGTCCAGACACGTGATCCCTTTGGGCCTCCCATCGTTCTGGGAAAGGGACGTAATCACCGTTCCCGGGTGATCCGGCTCGAAGGTGTTCCTGATGGTGATTCTAAGGTGTTTTCCCTTTTTTGCAGCCATCCCTGCCGCATGAAGGGTCTTCCCATAAAGAACCCTTGAGCCGAAAGCAGCCATCTGGAACGCCTCATCATGGGAAAGGGAAGGGATTGTTTCCGGATGGCCGTCGCTTTTCAAGACTCCCGGGAAGTAAGCCGGATTGGCCCTGTACACGCCATTCACATCTGTCCAGATCTCCACATCCCTTTTCAAGGCTGCGCCCAGTGCGGCGGCCGTATAGTCGGACCCTCCTCTTCCCAGGGTTGTCCTCATACCGTCTTCTGATGTTCCGATATATCCGGGGACAACAAGGTGCTCCTTTCCGGCAATGATCACTTTTGCCATTTCTTCAAGGGAGGACTCCAACACGGTGGCATCCTGGAAAACCCGATTCGTCACAAGACAGAGCCCCTCAGGTCTCACGGCCTTGAATGGGAGACCCCCCTTGCGAAGGAGCTCCGCCATGATCTCTGTAGAGAAGATTTCTCCCATCCCCATCACTCCATCAAGGGCGCATTTTTCGAACAAAGGGTCAGACTGGCGGACAGTGGAGGTGGTGCCTGGGGAGGGAACAATCCCTTCCTCGATGGAAAGAAGGAGATCAGCCAGGTATTCCAGAGGCTGGGTCAGGAGGGATGACGAAAGACCCGAACCCTCCAGGAGGGAAACAAGACGCTCCTTCAGGGTCTGAAAGAGTCCCCGATCCGGCTTCCCGCGAATCACGGACCTGCCGAGTTTTTCCAGAATGTCCGTGATCTTCTCCCCGGAGGAGTCGGCCCCCGGAGCGGATACAACCACAAGGGGCCTTTCTTCCATTCTCCCCTGGATAATGGAGACCGCTTGCTTCAGGGCCTCCGGCGATGCCAGGGAAGTCCCGCCGAATTTCAAGATTATTTTTGGACGCATTTGAGGGATTTTCTCGGTTTGCGATGTGAACCCTTTGACTTATTCCCACAGGGTACGGGGGAATGGCGGCCGGGAGGAAAGAGGGAGAAGGGGGCTCCTGCCGTAATAGTCAAGATGGTTCGATTGGTTTGCCTCTTCTGGGCTTTTCTCTTCCTTGGCGCCGGCTGCTCCCACTTCCTTTCAGGCTGGTCGGTTCGACACGGCGCTCTGCAAGGGTACTACCCCGACACAACACGTGTCCTGGGTTCTGGGACAGGGCTCACGGGGGGATATGTCCGCTCCGAGGTTGAAGACAAGTTGGAAAAGCGTCGTGCAGCAATCTTTCTTGTCACAAGAGACACTGTGCTCCGAACCTATGATGGCCCAGGGTGGATTCTTTCGATGGACCGGACCGGAACGATCGTTTGGGCGATCGGGGCGACTCTGAAAAAGGAGGGCCAGGGCTCCGATTATCGCCTCCTCCGCTCCGAAGACAATGGGAAATCCTGGAAGGAAAGAGGACCCATTTCCGCTCTGAGCCTTATTAAGGTGCTGGCCGTCGGGCCAAATGAAGTTTGGGCCCTGGGTGCAAGAACCCTGGTTCGCACCGCAGACGGCGGGAAGACCTGGCAGGCAGTGCAGGCGCCGGGTGAAAGAGACCCTTATAAAGAGAGCCTGTCTGTACAAGGAAGATCCGTGCTCTTGTTGGGGCAGGGCATTCTGGCCACCAGAAACGGAGGCCGAACCTGGGAAAAGCGCCTATGGCCCGATGTTCAGATTGTGGACATCTCAGGAGAAGTGCTCCTTGCAAAGTCGGACTCCACGCACCGGGTGGGCGTCCTGACACACGGCGGCGTGCAGTGGCTTGCCTCGTTTGAGAAGAAGATGTGGCCTTTCCGTTTGGTTGTTGAGGGGAAGGCCATTCGATTCCTCGCCGTTCCCAGCGACGCCTTTCTCGGGAGCGGTATGTATCTTTATGAGAGCTACGATTACGGGAAATCCTGGCGAAAGACGTTCATTCTTTGCAGGGCCTCCGAAGGGGCCGTTGACATCGGCCCCGGAGGATCGGGTCTTGCCGTAAATGTGAAAGGGGAATTGCTTCTTCCGGGAAGGTGACAAATGGATCCTTTTTGGAACTTGATTGCGACAGTGCCCAGTGGAATAATAGGAAGGAGACAGCAGTAAAGGAGGATTACACATGATGCAAACGATTCAACCTTATGGCGCAACAGCTTCCCTTCCTTCCCTTCAGGCTTTCAAGGGAAAGCCGACCATTCAGGAGGCCGTTGAAGAAGGGTCCATGCAGGACCTGTACTGTTTGAAAACACGATGCCAGGTGGCTCTCGGGGCCGGAATCGCCACAGCAGCAGCCGTAACCGCTCTGGCGGCCTACGAGGGTGCAAAGCTGGGCGGAGCCCTCGGAGGGGTCGCCCTCGGAGCAGTCGGTTTCCTCACAGGACTTGTATTGGGTGGCTTTGTGATGGAGACGGCAGCCGGGAGCAGACATCAACTCTGTCCATTTGCACTTCGCATGCCTTAAGCCCGACTATCCTTTGCCCCCGGACTTTGCTTCCAGAAAAGTCCGCATGGCCAGGATTCTCTCCTGCGAAACCCATAGGGGGCCAAAGAGCTTCGTCTCCAGGTCAAAGGCCTGCTTCAGCCCATCGCTCGTGAAACGGATCAATTGAAGAATGGCGGAAACCGCCTGCCTTGGATGGATCGCGATTTCCCTTGCCGACTGAAGTGCGGCAGGGAGGGTTCCTCCTTTGGGAACCACCCGATCGGCCAGGCCCAGACTGAGGGCTTCCTGGGCTTCTATTGTTCGCCCGGTGAGCATTATGCTCAAGGCTTTGGATTTCCCGATAAGCTGAACCAGACGAGGTCCGCCGCCCCAGCCGCTGGTCAAGCCGTATCTGACCTGAGGGAAGGCGAAGCGTGCAGATTCGGAGGCGATGCGGAAATCACAGGCTACCGCTATCTCGCACCCTCCACCGAGGGCCACTCCATTCACGGCGGCAATGACAGGGACGGGAAGCTGCGTGAGGGTCGCCAGATTGGCCTTCATCTTTTCCACCATGCGACTCGTAACATCGGCGACCGTTGTCAATTGCTCAAAATCAGCCAGATCCCCTCCTGATACGAAAGCATGGCCTCCCGATCCTGTAAGGACAAGTCCCCGCAAAGTCTCGTCCCTGGCGATCTCTCCCAGGACTTGCTCCAAGAGCCCTATGGATTCCAGGTCCAGGGCGTTTCGGACTTCAGGTCGGTTGAAAGTGAGGATTCCGATTCCGTCCTCGATTCGATAGGTCAGTTTGGACAAGATAACACCTCCTACAGAAGGTTCTGGTTTCGCCCCCACCCAACCTCCCCCACAGGTGGGGGAGGCAGGAGGGGGTGGAGGAATAGGTGAATGACAGACCCATGGCGCGAGTTACCCGTGATGAACGGAAAGAAGAAGAGAAGGGGAAGTTTGTCCTGTCCAGAGACCGCCTCGCCGGTTTTCGATTGATGCGTCAATCCTTACTGGAGAGGCAGCCGAAACAATGCCTGGTCCGTGTTGTCAGGGACCTTTGCGGCCTTCAGGCTCAGTTTTCATCATCTCCCGGGCTGTCTCTTTCAGCAAGGATCAAAGGTATTTCAGAGGACGATCTGGACAAGGCCCTTTACCGCGACAGGACCCTTGTGAAGATATGGTCCGTCAGGGGCACCTTGCACTTGATAACCTCAGAGGATTTTCACATCTATCTTGGGGCTCTTGGGCCGGCGATGACCCAGGGAGTCAACAGATGGATGGAGCGCGAGGCGACCGGCCTGAGCGGTGAAGCCAGGGAGCGGGTTGATGCCCTGATACTTTCGGCCCTTTCGGAGGGGCCACTGACACGAAAGGACCTGCACAGGAAGGTGCCTCAGCTTGCGGGTCTCTCTTCCGCCTTATGGGGCGCCGATGTTCGCTCTCTTGCAAGTCGTGGACTCATCGTACACGGACAGCCTGTCAAGGGTCGGGTTACTTTTGTGCGTACCGACCAATGGCTTCCCGAAAAATTCAGGACCCCTCTTCCCGAGGAGCAGGCCAGGAAGCTGATGCTGCTCCGGTATCTGGGCACCTACGGGCCTGCCACCGTTCAGGATATGGCCCATTGGAGCGGCCTGCGCGTCGGCGCAGTCCGCTCCCTTCTTGAGGGCTTGACGGGTGCCGTCACGTCCGTTCAAGTCGAAGGGGAAGAGAAAGAATATGCGGCACGGGGGACCGATGTTTCCTGTCTGAAAACCTGGGAACAAGAGAGAGAGCTTCCCGTCAGGTACCTTCCCTGTTTTGACGCATTGCTTCTGGCCTATCGGAACAAGGCCGGCATCCTCAGTGAGGAATATCGCAAAAAAGTGTTTCGCCCCGCAGCCTGGGTGGAACCCACCCTTCTCGTCCGTGGAAGGGTGGCAGGCATATGGGCGGGCGAGCGGAGGAGCGGGAAGCTCAGGATCACCGCTTCCCCCTTCGAGAGACTGTCGAAAAAGGACAAGGAAGCCCTCAGGGAGGAAGCGGGAAACGTAGCTTCATATCTGAATAGTTCTCTTGAAGGATTGAAGCTCTTGTAAAAGTATGACCTACCACCTTCTGCGCTTCCGCGGTGTCATTCTGACTCCTGCATTCTGACTCCTGACTACCTGAGTAGTTACGCTTACTTACCATTTCTGACGGCTGCCAGCAGGGCGGCCGTATCATAGTAACCGTGGTATATGGCCACTTTTCCCTCTCGCAGTGTAAACGCCATGGCCCAATCATATTCTGCGATCCTATTCGTGGATTTGGCACGAGCCCTGATGTATCCCAGCGCGACCACTCTGTCTCCCTGGGCGACGTATTCCTTGGGCTCAAACTGCTCAAATTGGAGCTCCCTGTCAAGGATCTGGAAGAATTCGGCCACCTGCCTCCGGCCATAGCGAGTACCGGCTGACGCGATTTCCGCCGGTCCCGGCACCACCCATTCCACGTTTTCAGAAAGACCGTCCAGTACTGCTTGAACATCACCTCGCTCAAACGCTGCATACAAACTCTGGATAATGTGAGTGTTTCGCATCTCTTCAGTCGTGACCGCTGCCATCGTTCTCCCTCCCTTTCTATGTGAAGAATACATGAAAAAAAACATAGGGCTCTCCGTATTTGGTTCCGGGCCCATTCGGAATGATTTTTTCACTTCAGGATCGAAGTTTTCTTATGACCCGAGGGGCGACCGCCTCTGGAAAGGATGGAACGGATGAAACTCATCTGGCTTTGGACTCTCCTTATTATGGGCACCTTATTCTTTACGTTTTGTTTTGCTTTCGGAAACCCTGACCAGACTGCTGTATTGATTGTGGGTGATTTGAATGACGATAATATTACAAAAGTGGATTTCACCTTAAGGGAGAGGCTCAAGAAGATGGTCGCCCGAGGAGAGCTGAATTCGGCGGGACTTTCGGCGACCCCCCTGGCTTATAATTACGCGGTAGGGGAGCACAGGCGGTACTGTCAGTCCGTCCTGGGGATTCAGAGGAATCACCTCCCCTTTCTTGGAATCGTCTCCCTGGATTCATCCGGGAGGATTCCCATTACTGTGAGATGGAGCATCAAGGTCACCCGTGCGGAAGCCGCCCTGGCGGCGCTTCTGAAGCACCTGGGCAAGCTCCCTGCCTCCCAGCCGGAGCGCGCCGCTGCTTCTCCCTCTCCCGCGACGTCGAAACCTTCCGGCACTCCTGCGCCCCCTCCCTCCGCCAAGGGCGATCTCCGACCCCAGACCCCTGACCCCCGACCGCTACCTCCCCCGGTCCCTCCCGCCAAGGGCGACCCCCAACCCCTGACCCCGGATCCCCGATCCCTGCCGTTGCCTCCCATCAAGCCCTTTGAATTCGACATGGTGACGGTAGACACGTATGGAGAGGTTACGGAACGTCGCCGTGGGCAGTCCCAGCTCCTCGCGGACACTTTGGGCGAAGGATTGATTCTGGAAATGGCCTTGATTCCCGGAGGCGCGTTCCAGATGGGGTCACCGAAAACCGAGGCGGAGAGGAACGGCAATGAAGGACCTCAACATTCCGTCCTGGTTTCGCCTTTCTTTCTGGGGAAGTTTGAGGTGACTCAGGCCCAGTGGCTGGCCGTGGCGGCCCTTCCGCAAGTGAACCGTCCGCTGGTTTCGGATCCGTCGCGATTCAAAGGCGCTGACCGCCCGGTGGAAAATGTGACCTGGTACGAGGCCATAGAGTTCTGCCAAAGGCTGTCGGCGAAAATCGGCAGGGTTTTCAGGCTTCCCAGTGAGGCGGAATGGGAGTTTGCCTGCAGGGCGGGAGCTGCGACGCCTTATCATTTTGGGCAGACGGTGAGGGCGGATTTGGAAAACTACAACGGAAACAAGCCTTATGGAAAGGCGCCGCCCGGAAAAAATCGCGAGCAGACCACTCCTGTGGGGAGTTTTCATGCCGCCAATCCTTACGGGCTCTATGACGTGCATGGGAATGTGGCGGAATGGTGCACAGATCCCTATCACAAGAATTACAGATCTGCGCCTCATGACGGGAAACCCTGGGATGTCGGAGGGGATGACCGCTATCGAATCGTTCGAGGGGGGGCGTGGAACAGCAAGGCGAAAGACAGCCGCTCGGCGCGCAGGAACGGGTTTGTGCCCGGCAGCAGGTATGATTTTGTGGGTTTTCGCGTGGCTGTTTCCCTTTCGCAAGGGGGGAAATAGGGAACAAATGTTCCCCTTGACTTTGCATGCACAAAATGGTACAATATAAATGATCTCAGGCGAGGGTAACGGTGCTCAGATTGAATTTACGGGCCCGCACGGCCCGGAAGCACCCTTGTGTGCATAGGATCGGGAATCTGAGACGTCTCAATGTGAGCTGCCAGGCGCCTGGGATCTTTAATTTTGCTTCACATTGGTGACGCCCAGTATCAAAGTCCCGAGCTCGTCGAACAAATTCCCCACCGTCTGTGCCGCTGTGACCATTTCCTTGATGCTCTCCTGGATGCCGGTCACGCTGCCGCCGATGAAATCCACATTGCCCGTGTTTTCTTTCAGGGTGCCGAGGAGCTTATCGAAGGACTTGTTCACATCCGTTGCATTCGCCGACATCTCTTCCGTGGCGGCGGTGTTCTCTTCCACAATGCTGGCCACGTCATTGACGGACTTGACCAGATCGGCGCTCTCGCCGGCGATCTTCTCCGCGGCCATGGATATGTTCTGAATCTGGCCATTGGTCATCTCTACAGCCTGGAGGATCTCTTTCAGAGCTTTTCCGGCTGCGCCCGTGATTCTGGACCCCTCCTCGGCTTCCTTTCGGCCTTCCTCCATGGACATGACCGCTTCCTGGGTTCCCTTTTGGATGTTGTTCACCAGTTTGCTTATTTCCTGAGTGGACTTGCGGGACCGCTCCGCCAGTTTCCGCACCTCGTCGGCAACGACCGCGAATCCCCGGCCATGCTCTCCGGCCCGGGCGGCCTCAATGGCGGCGTTCAACGCCAGAAGGTTTGTCTGGTCGGCGATTTCCTCGATGACTTCCACGATCTCTCCGATCAGCTCCGAGTTCTGGCCCAGTTGTCGGATTCTTTCAGCAGATTCGAAAACCGTGTTCTTGATCCGCTCCATTCCCTCGATGGTTTTGCTGACCGCCTCCTCGCCCTTTCGGGCCGCTTCGGCGGTTGAGGAGGAAACGGTCGCCAGAAGCTGCACATCCTGCGCCACCTGGGCGATGGTTTCGGACATCCGGTCCACGGACTGGGAAGTGGCTTCTACGCTCTTCGATTGTTCCTGGGCCCCTCTGGAGATCTGATTCACGGCCCCGATGAGCTCCTGGAAGAGGTGTGAGGAGTCTTTTACGATGTGATCCTGCTCCCTCGCGCTGGTGGTAAGCTTGTCCACTGCAACGAAGCCGTCGGCCACGACGATGTCCGTTTTCTGAGCCGCGGAAAGAAGGGAAACACAGGAGGGGGCCATCTGGTTCGAGAACTCGATGATCTTGCTGATCATGTCTTCCAGGAAAACCCTTTTCGCCTTCTCCTGCTCATACATGGCTTGATAGCGCTCCAGCTCGTCCTGGGAGTCGAAAGAAGGAGGGGAACCCATTTCCTCCATTTCCTCCTCGATCGTCTCCAAAGGCGGCTCCACCGCGACTGGAGGCGGATCTTCTCTGGAGGTTCTGGTTTTCCTCAGATTTGACACTGCCATGGGAGGTTCCCCTTTCCGGTTCTAGCCTCAATTTTTCCTGGCTTCATCACGATTCAGCACTTTCGGAAGGTTCAGAATCAACAACAATCGGTCCTCAATGTTCACGACCCCTTCAATATAGTCCCCGCCTACACTCTGCAGTATGGGGGGAGGAGCTTCGATGGCGTCCATGTTGATTCGCAAGACATCGGAGGCCGCATCTACGACAAACCCGATGGTCTCCCCCTCAAGGGTTGCAACAATGATGCGTCCTTCTTTGGTGCGATGCCCTTCCTCCATAGAGAATTTTTTTCGCAGATCCAGCACAGGGACAATTTTCCCTCTAAGGTTTATGACCCCCTCGATGTAGTGCGGGACGCGAGGGAGGGCTGTCACGGCCTGGAGTCGAATGATTTCCTGAACCTGGGCGATGTGGACACCGAATTCTTCCTCGCCCAGGCGGAAACTGACGACTTGGGTGATTCCGGTGCTAATTTCCTCCATATTTGGAACTCCTGGGTTTTTCTCGCCTGCCGAGTTCGAGAGAACATGCTCATTATATCTGAATTGGAGATGCCGGTAAAGGGACAGACGCCCTATTTTTTTGACGGAATCTGCCCCTGACATGGGACTTTAGGACGAGTACCGCCCGGAAGGAAGAACGTGCGTTGGAAATCAGGACCATGTTTTCCCAGATCTCCCCTGCCTACGATCTGGCGAATACTCTCCTGTCTTTGGGCCTTGATCGGGCATGGAGAGCGGAAGCCGCTCGAAGAGCCGCTCTGCCTGAAGGAGGCCGTATCATTGACTTCTGCACAGGAACCGGCGAGCTTGCCCGAATTTTTCTTAAGAGCGGCCATGGGGTCACAGGAGTTGATTTTTGCGAGGAAATGCTGGATATTGCTCGAAAAAAATGTATGGAGTTCCGCTGGAGTGAGTTTATTTGTGCCGATGCTACGTCCGTGCCTCTACCGAATGATTCCGCAGACGGGGCTTCCATCGCATTCGCCCTGAGAAATCTGCACCATGTGGGCAAGGTCCGGGCGGTTTTTGAGGAGATGGTCCGGGTCGTCAGGCCTGGGGGAAAGGTTATGTTCTTGGAGTTGACGAAACCAGGGCATGGATTTTGGCGACTTGTATATTATGGCTATCTTTGCCTTTACCTGCCCGTAATGGGGGCACTCGTATCGGGGAGGTCGGGAGCTTATCGGTACTTGTCTCAATCTATCAGGGGGTTTCTCGATACCGATCAAGTGCTCGGGATCATGGCGGACACAGGACTTGAAGACATTCGGGCCTACCCGCTTCTTGGTGGAATCGCGACCATCGGGGTGGCTAGGAAGGTGAACAAAACGTAGCCGTGCCGATCCTCCTTGTGGGTCTCAATCATCGTTCCGCTCCGATTCAAATACGTGAGCAGGTGGCCGTATCGGAGAGCAATCTGCCTTCGGCCTTGACCGCACTGTCCCAGAGTTGCCCGAATGCTGAAGTTCTGCTTCTCTCCACATGCAATCGAAGCGAAGTCTATATTGCGGCCGCCGATCTCTTGAGACAGCGGGAAGGGATCCTTCGGTTCTATTCCGATTTCTTTCGCCAGGACCTGGATGTTCTGAACGGCTATTTCTATCAATATGAGGAAGAAGAGGCCGTACACCACATCTTTCGAGTCGCGGCAGGTCTGGATTCCATGGTGGTAGGGGAGGCCCAGATTTTGGGCCAGGTGAGGGATGCCTTTCAGGGGGCTCTGGCCCACAGGCGCCTCGGGACCATTCTGGATCGCCTTTTTCGAAGCGCCGTGGCAGGGGGCAAGAGAGTCAGGACAGAGACCAGCGTCGGCGACAACGCCCCTTCCGTAAGCTCTGCCGCCGTGGACCTCGCCCGAAAGATCTTCGGACACTTGGAAAACCGGACAATCCTGGTCATCGGGGCGGGAAAGATGAGCCACCTCACGGCAAAGCACCTGATCGCCACCGGAATCGGGAAGGTGATCGTAACCAATAGAAGTGTGGAGAAGGCGGAAGAGCTCGCCCGCAAGTACCAGGGGGAGGCCGTGGAGTTCGAGAGATTTCCTGAGACGCTTCGCAAAACGGATATTGTGATCACTTCCACAAGTGCTCCTTTGCCGATCCTCGCCAAAGACCAGATCAAGCAAGTAATGCGGGAAAGAAAGAATTCTCCTCTTTTCCTCATAGACCTCGCCCTCCCAAGGGACGTGGACCCCGCCGTTCACTCGCTGGAGAATGTCTTCCTGTACAACATTGATGACCTCCAGGCGGTTGTGGATGAAAGCAACGAGGAGAGAGAACAGGAGATTCATAAGGCCACCGCGATCATTGACAAAGAGGTGGAATGTTTTCTTCGGTGGCTCCACAGCCTGGAGGCGGTTCCGATCATCAAGGCATTGAGACTAAAGGCGGAGAGAATTCGCGAAGAAGAGCTCAGGAAGGCCCTGGCGCGTCTCGGAAACATAGGGGAAAAGGAGAAGAAGGTTGTGGAGGCGCTGAGTGCCGGTCTGGTCAACAAGATTCTTCACCACTCCCTGGTGCAGTTGCGGGAACGGGCATCAAGACCCGATGGAAAAGAGTGCATGGAATGTGTTCAGAGACTCTTCGGCATGGACATTTCCGAGATAGAGTCTCAAGCTCAGGCGACGGAGGAGAGCGTCTGTAAGTCCGATGGGACAGAGCGGACGGAGTCGGAGGGGGTATAGTTTGGAAGGGATCAGCTCCATAACGGCCATAATCAGCTACGGGCTCGGTTTCGCCCTGTACCTGACCGAGCTTCTCAAGGGAAAGGGAAGATCCTCCCTCTTTGCCCATATGCTGACGGGCATTGCCGCCTTTTTCCACGTTTTTTTCCTGATTTTCTGGGGTCTCCGCGTCAAGGCATGCCCCTTGATCAGTCCTGTCGAAGCCATTCCATTCGTGGGACTGGTCGTGATCGCAACCTATTTTTATCTACTGGCGCGGCACCGCATGTCGGGATTGGGGCCCCATGCCACTTTCCTGGCATTTTTGAGCTTGTTCTTGAGCATGATTCTTCCAAAGGCCGCTCCATCCGTTCCCGGCCTGGCCTCTCATTGGCTTGTCTTTCATATTGCCGTGATTTTCTTGAGCTATGGCCTTCTGGCAGTGGCTTTCTCGACTGCCACCCTTTATATCGTTCAGGAAAAGCTCTTGAAGGCAAAGAAGCTCGGCGGAGTTTTCCGGAAGCTCCCGCCCCTGGAGGAGCTGGATTCCGTCGTCTATCGCCTGATCCTCCTGAGCTTTCCCCTCCTCACACTGGGACTCCTGACAGGGGCCGTGTGGGCCCGGCAGGAATGGGGAAGCTTCTGGACCTGGGATCCAAAGCAGACCTGGTCCCTCGCCACCTGGGTGCTCTATACGGTGTACCTCCACAGCAGAGTCGTAATGGGCTGGAGGGGTCGGAAGACGATTTTTCTTGTCCTCATCGCCTTTGGAGCATTGGTTTTCACTTTTCTGGGAGTGAACTTGATGAAAGCAGGTTCCCATCAATTTGGATAAACAAAGG
Source organism: Armatimonadota bacterium (assembly GCA_016183865.1). Classification (GTDB taxonomy): domain Bacteria; phylum Vulcanimicrobiota; class JACPDT01; order JACPDT01; family JACPDT01; genus JACPDT01. Next base: position 13,522 of record JACPDT010000068.1, read on the forward strand.
ACTACCATAGCCGGAACCCGGGGGAGTCTTCTTGCCCTTCATCAGACCGACTGGGTGATGGAGAGACTCAAAGAGCATTATCCCGAGATCCGGATCTCCAAAATGATTATCAAGACTCAGGGAGACAAGATCCTGGATGTGCCCCTGGCCAAGATCGGGGACAAGGGACTTTTTGTGAAAGAGCTGGAGACTGCTCTCCTGGAAAAGGAGATAGATTTCGCGGTTCACAGCATGAAAGATGTCCCTACAGAGATCCCTTCATCGCTCACTATCGGCGCCATTCCACGGAGAGAGTCCCCTCAGGATGCCTTCATCTCTCCCGGATTCCGAAGTCTGGAAGACCTTCCGAAGGGGGCAAGAGTCGGCACGAGCAGCCTCCGTCGGAAGGCTCAGATTCTCCACATGAGGCCTGATCTTGAAATCGAGGATCTGAGAGGAAACCTGGACACCCGGCTCCGTAAGCTGGATGAAGGGCAATACGATGCGATCATTCTGGCTTCCGCCGGTTTGCGCCGCCTTGGCCTGGAGGGCCGAATCCGACAATTGATACCCGTGGAAATCTCCCTTCCCGCAGTGGGACAAGGGGCTCTGGCTGTGGAAATTCGCAGGGATGACAGAGAGCTTTCGGGTCTCCTGCAAGTTCTTCACGATCCCGAGACAGCCTTGTCCGTGGAAGCGGAGAGGAGCTTCTTGACGCGCCTGGAGGGGGGATGTCAGGTTCCACTCGGCGCACTGGCGCGGATCGTCGGGGGAAAACTGACCCTGGATGGCGTCATAGTCTCTTTGGACGGAAAGGAGCTGTGCAGGGACAGGGTGGAAGGCCCTTCTTACGAAGCTGCAAGTTTGGGAATAAAACTGGCGGAAATGCTACTTTCCCATGGCGGTGCTGGAATTTTGGAGGAAATCAGGGGAGTTGTATGATCGGGCATAAGTTCATCTGGGTTTTTTTGGTGTTTTTCGTCTTCCTGACGGGATGCACGGGCGGGCTCCTTTCGCTCAGCGAAGAAGACGAGGTCAAGGTGGGTGAACAAGTTTCGAAACAAATCGAGAAAGAGCACAAATTATGGGATAATCCACAGGCCCTGGCCCGAGTGGTCCGCCTTGGAGACGAGATGGCCCGCCAGGCGGAGAGGAAGTTCAAATACTCTTTCAAGCTACTGGATATGAAGGAGGAGAATGCCTTCGCCCTCCCGGGTGGTTTCATTTACGTCACCAGCGGCCTCATGAAGAGCGAGCTTACCGATGATCAACTGGCGGGCGTGATGGCTCACGAGATCACCCATGTGGATCACCGCCACTATGCGGGCCGGTTCAAGCGGGAGCAAACCCAGAACATCATCGCCGTAGCCGTAATGATCCTCACAAAGGGTGGGAGCCAGGATGTCCTCAAAGGGGCCTCAATTCTGAATGACCTGGTTTTCGAGTCCCATTACAGCAGGGCGCAAGAGGCGGATGCCGATGACGGCGCCGTGAAGATGATGGTTCGGGTGGGACGAAACCCTTATGCCATGGCCGATCTCTTTGAATCATGGAAACAAAAAAAGACCGGGTCCAACTGGATTCCGCACTGGGCACGCAGCCATCCTGCCTATGATGAGAGAATCTCCCGAATTCGCGAGCAGGCTAAGTTGCACGGCGCCGTTCCACCGGCTGCAGGTTCCGCCCCGCCCCCAAGACCTGTGACCACACCTTCGGCGGAGCAGGAAAAAGGGTTTGCAAACGAGACACCTGCCCCAGTTCCGACGCCTGCAACTGCACCCGGGGCTCCTGGAAAGCCCGCGCTCGAAGGATATCGGGTAAAGGGAGTTCGGAAAGAAAGTACCTGGCTTCTTCAAGCCATGGGCCCGAATCCCATCAAGACAGTGGAGTATCGCCTGCTGGACGGAAACGGCAATTCCCTGGCAAGCGCCGTTACCTCCGCCCCTCCTTTCGCCGAGGAGATCAAAGCCCCGATCCAGGTCGTTTTTGTGAAGGTCATCGTGACGGAGCAAGGCGGCAAATCGGAGTTCATGATCCCCACCGACCGGATCGAGTGGGTTTCTGAGCTGTAACGGCGTTTCACGGAGAAACCTGAATATCACATTCATTCCGCCAATCGTGTAGCGCGTGAAAATCTCGTGAATGGGTGACGCCGGAGGCCGGCGCCCGCCCGGAGCGCAGCGAGACTGGGGCGGATTTCAACTACACCCCAACTTGGATCCGCCCTGGAACTGGATTGTCACGGTCAGTTACTGTATGATGATGTCACGACACAATGAAAGGGGACAACATAATCATGTCAAATAGCTCTCTTGATTTCATCATGGAGAAGACCTTTTCCAGCCCTCATGTCATCCGTCACGGCAGAACCAGCAGGGAAGACTTGACCGGGGGCGGTATGAACGTGTTCTCACACAATGTTGTCGGCACTGACAACGAGGGGAAAATCAAGGCGGACGAATACTCCAGGACCTGGGTCTATGGAACATCGGAAGGCAATGACTTTTTTGTGACCCTGACGGACATGGATGACAACAAGAACCTGACGGCTAAAGTGCTCAGAAACTCCGAAAACAAAGCGACTCTTGACATCGTGAACTGGCAGGGCGGGGAATTTGCCGAGATCTTCGTCCCCCTGGGCGAGATGTCAGGGGAAGATCAGGAGAAAGTCAACAAGCAACTTCAGAACAGAGAATTCAAGGAAATCAAGGTCTCCCAAAACAATGGCGGCCTCTGTGGGATCAGATGCGAAACCGCCACAGGTGAGTTCACCGGCTATGTGAGGTTGAATAACGAGAATACCGGACCGATCTTTATTCCGGAATGATTGGTTTACCGGGCGATCGCGGGTGAAACGGCAAATTCTGGCTTCTTCCGAATTACAATCCCGTCCATTGAAGGAACAGGGAACAAATGGGGGAAAAGGATCTGGAGATCCCCCATCGGGTGTAGTGAGGTTCTATGCCGACGACCCCGCTCACAAAAGAGAAATTGGATGAGATCCTTTCCTCCTGTGATGTAAAGGCACGGATCTCTTTTGACCCTGTCCAGTTTGTTCACAAATATGCAGACCCCGAAGACCAGGAGGTTGTCGCTTTTCTGGCTTCAAGCCTCGCCTACGGGAAGGTGGCTCAGATTCTCAAGAATATGAACAGGCTCCTGGACCTACTGGCAAGCGGCGCGCGGGACGGACCGGCTCGTGCTGTGGACAGGTTTGAGCCCAGGAGTCATGGAAAACGGTTTTCTCACTTTGTCCATCGTTTTCACAACGGTCCCGCGGTGATGGATCTCTTCGGCAGATTGAGGAAGATCCGAAGGGACTATGGGACAATAGAGGCCTTCTTCCTGGAAGGTTGGGGACCCGGGACCGGGATGCGACACGCTCTTGAGTCCTTTTCCGGAAGGCTTAGAGCCCTTCCTCCGAAGATCGAGAAACTCACGTTTCTGTATCCCTCCCCCGAGTCGGGAAGCGCCTGCAAGCGCATGAATCTGTTCCTGCGATGGATGGTGAGACCCGCAGATGGTTTGGATCTGGGCCTCTGGAAGAGCCTGTCCCCATCCCGATTGATCATCCCTCTGGACACCCACATCAGTAGGATAGCTCATCAATTGGGCCTGACGAAAAGGACTTCAGGCGACTGGCGAACAGCGGAAGAGATAACAGAAAGCCTCCGTCACTTTGATCCGGAAGATCCTCTGAGATACGATTTCGCCCTCTGCCATCTGGGGATTTCCGGCGTTCTCTAATCACTTGGATCTCTCTTGGAACTTGATTGTCACACCACTCTCCCTTAGAATTCATGTAGCGATTATGAAAAAATGGAGGCGCCATCATGTTCAGGCCGATCAGTGGAATCATTGGAACAGCTCAACTTTCTACAACGAAGTCCCTTCCTGCATTCGCAAAAGATCTTTTGGAGAAGAAAAATGGGATCATTTCTTTTAGCGGCGGCATCGCGGCCCTGACTTCCGGGCCCATCAAGCCTTCCGGCTCTCTCTACGTGACTCTCAGGAAAACCGACCGATTGGAGGTCTTCCTGAAGGAGGAGCCCTCTTCCGGATACACCTACAAGCCGCACTATCGCAAAGAGACCTTCCAGCTCCTGGAAGAGACCCTTACCCAGTCGGGAGACTCAGTGCTGCGAAAACTCCTATTCCAACCCAGGGTGAGCGAAACGGAGGACTACCTGCCCATCACTTTCACTCTTTCAAGCGAGAAACATCCCAAACCCAAGGGTTTTCTCGGGATGTTCGTGCGGGTGGGGGACTCTCCGGCCATGGTGGAATAGCCTATACGGAGATGGGAAGGCCGACGACACCACAGGAAAATTCCATCTAGCCGAAGGGAACGCTTTCACGTTTCAGCAACTTGACGATTTCCCCCCTCAGGAACCTCTCCAGCTCTTCGCGCCTTGATGCCCTGGCTTTCCCCGCCACCCGCAGGATCACCTTTGAGTCCGCCACGCCCACAGGTCCCAGGACTCGAGGCGCCTCCTCGAAATCGGGGACCGTCATGGCGCTGCAAAAGCCGTCAAGAACAGAGATTGCTTTTTCCAGCTCCGGCTCTTTCCCGATCTTGATGGGGATATCCACCGCCACAAGGGCAAGGCCCTTGGAATGGTTCACCACTTGAATAATGGAGCCATTTGGGATGATGTACAGCTTTCCGGAGCTGTCCCTGATCCTGGTTATTCTGAAGCCCACCGATTCCACAATCCCCGAGGCGCCTGCTGTTTCCACATAATCCCCCACATTGAACTGGTCCTCGAAGAGGATAAAGAGCCCTGTGACCAGGTCCTTGACCAGGGTCTGGGCGCCGAGGGCGACTGCCAGGCTGAGGACGCCGGCACTTGCCAGGATCGGGGTCAGGTTGATTCCGAGTTGTACAAGGATGAGTGCAATGGCAAGGAAACCAAGGATGTAGCGGGCCATGCTCCGCAGAAGAAATGACACCGTATCGGCTTTGGAGCTCGGCACGATGGAGGTTTCATTGAATCGAATGCGGACAAGACGATCAATGGCACCGTGGCTGAGCCGCAACAAGAGAAGCCATGCCAGAAGAATTCCCAGGACGGACAGGGCAGGCCCGAGGACTTGCTTCACCAGTTGAGGCGTCACGTTGCGGACAATCCAGTCACTAAGCATGCTCAAAACTTCGTGGTGAACCGCAATTGCCCTGCCGCAGCCCTTGAGCTCCTGGAAGGATCTCCCTCAGTTCTGGTCGAGAATCGGATACCGAGGGTATCGCCCCTCCTGTTGACAGGGCGGGACAGGTTCCAGGTCGTGATTCTCTGAAACCCGAAAGGTTCGCCGAAGGGATCGTGAAAGGCATTATCAGAAGCATAGGTCAGCTCTGTTTTGTCTTGCATCTTGAACAGAAGCTGGAATCTCAGAAGCTCCTCTCTGCCGTGATCTCCGCTCGGTGAGATAAGGTCCGATTCCCTGTACACAACGAGGGGATGAAGTGTCCACTCCCCAAGACGCACCGGCTTCCTGAAGCGGACACTCCACTTTTGCGATGTACCTGCCATGGGCTGTCCGGTCCTGCGCTTTCCGGTAGTGCGAAATCTCTCGATTCGGTATTTTCGCCCGATTACGATATTGTGCCCCGCGTTTACCGAAAGCGAGGCCCAGGGACCTTCCACGTAATAAGCCTTGTCAAAGAGGCCGCCATGCTCCAGAAGGGAACGGTCATAGCCAATCCGCAAAGAGAGAGGTCCGGAAGGGGAATGGGCGAGGGAAGCCGTGAATTCCTCAAAATTCTCCTGGTTTCCGCTCTGAGCGGAAAAGAAGGTGCGGCTCCTCCGGCGATATCGGGCATTGGCGTCCCAGAGTTTACCCTTGAACCGCAAGCCCAGATTGGAAGCTCCGCCGGAAAAGGCGTCCTGTGAGCCGAAATGTCTTCGTGTTTGACTCAGGACCAGCTCGCCGTCAACGAGAAAAGAAGGCGTGAGGCGGAAGGAGCCCGCCAGGTTCCAGACCATGTTGTCATAGGTCTGTCCCTGGAGATACTGTGACAAGGATGGGGCGTCCTCCTTTGTTGAAACCAGACCCAGAGAAATGGTTGAGAAGGGGGAGTCTTTCTCCACCTGCAGACCCGCGACCTGTGACGAGAACGCACTCTCAGGGTTTCCCCTGGTTCTGCGCCCTGCCAATGCCCTGACCTTGAAAGCGCCCGATCCATAGGTATACTCAAGTCCTGAGATGGCTGCCGTGCCCAGATAAGGGGATGCACTGAGACGGGTATCGCCCAATCTCAGCTTCGATCCCTGACCTGAAACCTCCACGTGAAATGGATTCTGCCTGAATTCCTCGGGTTTGCTCCGGTACAGGCCCGAGGATTGCCCCAGGGGATCCCGCCACTCCTCCCCTTTGAGGGGGGAGGTTGGGTGGGGGTGATTGTCCCATGTTGGAAGAAGGTCGCCCGACGTGGAAGAGAATCGAACAACGGAATCTTTCTCCCCTGACGGGGTGGCGGCCTTGATCCAGGGTGTCGAGGCAACAGGAACCGACAAGGTAGCCGGAGACAGGTTTTCATCAGCTCTCGAAGCGTTGCAAAGGAAGCAGAAAAGCAGGCTCAAAATAATCAGAAATTGCCTCAGAGAACACACGAGAATGCACCTCGCTGCCCTCCTCACCTATCTCCCCTCTATATGTTCACACAAAGCGACTCATTTGTCCAGGAGTGTGGTGTAAACAAAGAGTGAACTTTTTGGAGGAAATATTCCGCTGGTGCGGAAAGGAATCTCTTAATGAAGAAACGGAAAATCCATCTGGGACACAGCCCTGACCCGGATGATGCTTTTATGTTTTATGCCCTGTCCGCCAACAAGATAGACACAAAGGGACTCGAGTTTGTGGATACCCTGATGGATATCGAGACCCTGAACCGCTGGGCACAGGAAGGCCGCCTGGAAGTAACGGCCGTCTCACTGCACGCTTTCGCTTATGTGAGCCAGACCTATGCTCTCCTTACATCAGGCGCCAGCATCGGGCGCAATTACGGCCCTGTTCTGGTTTCCAAGAAAGATCTGCACCTTTCCAATCTGAGGGGCCGCCCCATAGCCATTCCGGGAACATTGACAACGGCGTTCCTGGTATTGTCTCTGTGTTTGCGCGACTTTCAGCCTGTGGTGGTCCCTTTTGACAAAGTTCTGGATGTAGTGGCTAAGGACCGTGCCGCAGCGGGCCTTGTGATCCACGAAGGCCAGTTGACTTACGGCAAACAAGGTCTGAAGAAGGTACTGGATCTCGGACAGTGGTGGCACCGCGAAACAGGGCTCCCTCTTCCCCTTGGAGTGGATGTAGTGCGCAAAGACCTCGGACCTGAGATGATGAAGCTCATTGGAGGACTGGTACGGGAAAGCATCCAGTACGCCTTCTCTCACAGAGATGAGGCCCTCAACCATGCGCTGAAATACGCTCGGGGAGTAGATCGGGCGGAGGCGGACCAATTTGTTGCCATGTATGTGAATCAGGACACCCTGGATATGGGGGAAGAGGGCCGTAGAGCCGTCAAGTTGCTCCTGGAGCGTGGTTATGAGAGAGGGATCATCCGTCAACCCCCTGCCCTGGAGTTCATAAACTGAAAGAAGGCCCTGCTATGCAGGAATTTGCGCCATTTTGCGGTTTGAGATACAACCCGGAAAAAATCCTTAATCTTTCCGAAGTCGTATCCGTTCCTTATGATCAGATCGGGCCGGAGCTGCAGGAAACCTGCCATTCTCGCCACCCCAATCATTACGTCCGACTCATTCTGGGAAAGACCTCCCCCCTGGATTTCACCTTTTCCAATGCCCACACGAGGGCCAGAGACCTTCTTCGCTCCTGGCGAGCGGAAGGGATCCTGATCCAGGACAGGATCCCTTCCTTCTATCTTTATGAGCAAGATTTTCCCCTTCCCCAGGGAGGGAAACTTGTCCGCAAAGGAATCATCGGCAGGCTCAAGCTTCATCCCCCATGAGAGAACCTTCCCCAAGCCCATCGAAGAAAGGCTCGGCTTGATGAGGGAAACCCGGTCCAATCTGGAGCATGTCTTCCTGCTCCACCGTCTTCCTGAGGACTCCATTTGCGATGTGGCGACAGGGAAGCTCCTGTATTCCTTCCAGGATGCCGATTACGGCGCAATGAAAAGGCTTTTACAGGTCTCGGATCCCGCCGCTGTGAAGAAAATCGCTGAAATGCTTCGCCCTGAAACTCTCCTCATAGCGGACGGTCACCACCGCTATCAGACATCCCTTTCTTATATGGAATGGAAAAAAAGGGGGGGGCCTTACTCTCCTGACGCCTCCTTCCGCTACCGCCTGGCGACCCTTGTCAGCCACGCAAGCCCCGGGTTATTGATTCTTCCAACCCATCGCGTACTGCGGCCCCTCCCCGGTTTTTCGTGGGATGCCTTCCTGGCCCGTCTCCAGAGCGCCTTTCTGATCGAGGAGATCGAGTTTGCTCATCGGAGAGACATGCGGGATCTTCCGGCCTGGACCCGGGGATCCCCTGCCTGCGATGCGGCTCCCGTCATCGAGTCTCTGGCCCGTGACAGGGATCTGCCTTCTGTGGGCCTTCTTTCCCCCAGGGGAGGCTATCTTCTTCGCCTTAAGGACGCCACTCTTCTTGACCGGTTTTCGGAACATTCACCGGAATACCGAAGACTTCCGGTTTTCATCCTGCACCGCCTCATTTTGGAGGAGATTCTGGGAATCAGCGCCGACAAGGAAGCAGGGACAGGGCGAATACTTTATCTCAGAAGCCCTGGAGAAGCGCTTGCCCTGGTGCGGGAAGGAAAAGCACAATCGGTATTTCTCCTTCCCCCTGTGACCGCGGAAACCGTATTCAGACTCGCCGAAAGAGGGGAGCGAATGCCTCAGAAATCCACCGATTTCTATCCCAAGATTCTGTCTGGCCTTGTGGCCTATTCCTTCGATGAGGCGGAGGCTCAGGGAGAGAAGGAGCGGGTCGGAAGGGAGAAAGCAGGATCCCGTGCCTGATTGGGTGTCGAGAATCAAGTTGGTTTTCTTCGATATAGGAAGCACCCTTGTCAATGACGATGAGGTGACTCTCAAGTACTATGCCACCCTTTTTAACCTCCTCTCCCACTGGGGACATCCCGTCACTGCCGAGATATTCTGGGAGGTTCGCCAGGCCGCCATCCGCCATCAGCTTCCATCAGTCTCCGCGGCAGTAGTTCAGTTTCTCTGCGGCGAGAACAAGGAGCTCGTATTCAAGGAGCTTTATCGCACACTGAGGGCAAACGGCCATCCCTGGGAGGAGCTGATGACCTTGCAACCCGGGGCCAGGGAGGTTCTGGAATCCCTGGGAAATCGCTTTTCCCTGGGGGTCATAGCAAATCAGAGAAGAGAGATTTCCCGGCGGCTGGAGGAGCTGGAAGTAACCCGATTCTTCAAGGTTTGGGCCATCTCCGAAGTGGTGCGAATAGCCAAACCGGACCCAGGAATCTTTCGGCACGCCCTGGAAAAAGCGGGTTGCAAACCCTGTGATGCCTTGTACGTGGGAGATCGCCTTGACAACGACATCCAGCCCGCCAAGGCTCTTGGAATGCGAACAGTGCGCATCCGGGCAGGGAAGGACCAGGCTCACCTGGAGCCGGAAACCCCTGAACAGACACCTGACATACAGATCAACGCACTGACGGAGCTTCCTCAGGCACTGGGACTCCCGGGAGCAAGGTGAGTTGAGTCTTGCCCCGCCACAATCGCATTAGTCCAAGCTCTTTTTCGCTGGTCGGACCTCATACAAAGCTTGATCTTCTTTGACCATGCCAGTGGTTTCCTCAGTCGCTCTTTCGAATATAAGCCTGGCCCTTGAAAACAGATTGCTGCTCTCGGCTTTCAAATATCGCGCTGCCATGCGACAGTAATCGGGATCAATCTCAATCCCAATACTGTTGCGCCCGACTGAACGCCGCAAGCATCGTTGTACCGGACCCACAGAAAGGATCGGCGTGCACTTGCGAATGCAAACGCCATGATCCATCGGCAAGAGGGACGATTCCATTTCAAGAAATCAATTCAAATATGGCGAAATTCTTGTCTGAACTTGCGTTTTAACCACTATTATGCTAGTATTATAGTATAATAGGAACTATAAGAAGGAGAGATTGATGCTCGAATCGTCACGATTCGCAACAGTCCTGATATGCTTGCCTATGTTTTATAACCCAGACGAGCACGGCAAGCGAAAACCCGTAGAAGATGAGAACTTTGTGCAAACAGCGGAAGAGATCAGCAAGAAGTTCGGTGGAGGTACATTATTCGTCTTCAAAACGGATTCGCCAAGAGGGTTTTGGTGGGACAGAGGAATCGTATGTGAAGACGTTCATGCATTGTTGGAAGTCGATGTTCCACACACGACAGATAGTCAGGCATGGTTGAAGAAGTATGCAAGAGATGTCTTAATCAAACGCTTCCGACAGAAAGCCATCCATATGAAATACATTGGACCAGTTGGAACCATTGAGGTGAGAGACGAAACAGTAGCAGAAACTTCGGATCATAGTGAATTATAGAGGAGGAGGTGACAAGTCATGGCGCGCGAAAGAAAACTTGAAGCACCGGTCACATTATTTGCAGCCATCGAAGCCGATCAGCACGAAGCTCTCAGAAGGATTGCCTTCTCTAAACGAAAATCACTGGCAGGTGTCGTTAGGGAAGCTCTTACAGAGTACATAAAGAAAGACATTACAGCCAAGCGAAGCAGCCGCACCCGTGAAGTCGCGGCAGGGTGATTTATTCTCCCTCGCAGTGGTGTCAGCGAAGAGGGCGTGACGCCGTGGGGCGGGTCGAGCCCGAAGGGTGGGTCGGTAGTCACAGGAATAGCATTCGGCGGGAATCTTAAGCACGGAAACGATGGAATAACTGGAAGTAATCGTGAGATACTGCGTCGTTATTGCAATGCGTGAAAAAGTACACCAGAGAACAGATTCAGGAGTTGATTGCGGATCTGGCTGCTCCCGTCGGGCCGGATGTATTTTCGGGTTTTGGGACAGAGGTCCAGAATTTGCGATTCGAATGCTGGAATGACGCCAGGGCGGATGATAAGCTTGACGACCTTGTTGAGAACCGGCTTGACGCCGCTGACTTGGATAGCCTGATAGACGTCTTATTGGAAATAGTCAGAAAGCCGCCCGGGGCTGATTTTCTGAACAATTTCTATGGGCGAAGACGCTTTGACTGGGACTATTGGGTTACTAACCTTTTTTGCAGAATCGCATCTCGAGATCGAGCACTATTGACCAAGAAGCTCGCCCCATACGAGGAAAACCCTGATGTGTCAAGGGTCATCGAGGAAGTTAAAGAATTCATGGAGGAAAGATAGAGCCCCCTTGCTCCTTTCCAACCTCCCCGACAAAAGGGGAGGCAGTGGGGGGCAAGGGGGCCGGAACCTGTCAAGTAGTTTGAGACACCCCTTTCAATCCTTTGCAGGTCGCAGTTCGTCTTTGAAACGGTCAAGATCTTCGGCAAAAGCGGCGTTTAAGCTTGTCGTCTTCTCTGCCAGTTTGACGACCCGCTCAGCGTCCATGCCGTAGCTGTAGGCGTGCCTGAAGACGTGTCTGAATCCCCGAAGTTCATCAAGAATTTTCAAGGAGTCTTCACTCAGGAGCCTTGGCCTGATCCCTTCCATATCGAGCATCATTCTCCTGAGCAAATCGGTATGATACCTTGAAGAGTTCTCAAGCTGGTTTTCGAAGAATCCAGCGACCAGCTTGAACAGATCTTCATAGGCGCAGTACAAGTTGTGGAGCCTGTACGCCAGACTTTCGGCAAGGTCTTCGTTGGAGATATTTCCTCTGAGCGATTGGGCCTTGTGCTTTACCGAGGCGTGGCCCCTTCGGATTTCGGTCCACTGGGCATCGAGCTCTGCGATGTCTTCCAGGTGTTGTCCATTGACATCTCTTTCGAGCCGGCGACTGAGAAAAGCCACTGCCACAAACAGCCGGTCCCGATCCAACCCCTCGAAAGCAATATCTATATCTGAAGATTCGTGGAAACGGTAGGGCCTGGTGACAGAACCGAAAATATGGGCATTTTCAAAGGTCGTTTCCTTCTCTAGATCATCCAGGGCGTTCAGGACCTCCCCGAGAGTGGAGATCCTTATCTTTTCCCACTTTTCGGATTTCTGCCGATAGACTTCTTTGATCTTTTCAAAGCCCATTTCACCTCAAGACCTTACGCACCTGGGCTTGCACGGCTGTAATGGCAACGGCGTCCACGATGTCCTCCGCCTTGCACCCTCTGGAAAGATCGTTGGAGGGTTTGGCAAGTCCCTGCAGGATCGGACCGATAGCTGTGGCTTTCGCGAGACGCTCCACCAGCTTGTAGCAAATGTTTCCTGCATCCAGGTTCGGAAAAATGAGGACATTCGCCTTTCCCGCCACCGCCGACCCGGGCGCTTTTCTCGCGCCTATGGACTCGATGAGTGCGGCATCCGCTTGAAACTCACCGTCCACATCCAGCTCAGGGGCTCTTGCCTTCACGTACTGAGTCGCTTCCACCACCTTGCTTACGAGTGCATGCTGGGCGCTTCCCTTCGTGGAAAGAGACAGCATGGCCACTCGTGGGGTCACCTCAAGAACAGCCCGACAGCTCTCCGCGGAAGCAATGGCGATTTCAGCCAGCTCAGGGGGAGAGGGGTCTATCACAACACCACAATCGGCGAAGATGAAGGCGCCCGAAGCACCGAGGCTGCATTCGGGGACAAGCATTACAAAAAAACTGGAAACGAGCTTGAGCCCCGCCTTGACGCCCAGGACCTGAAGGGCCGCCCTGACCGTGTGGGCTGTCGTGTGGGTGGCCCCCGACACGGAGCCGTCCGCTTTGCCTTCCCTTACCATCATATTCGCAAAATAAAGGGGGTCCTGCATCTGTTTGCGCGCTTCTTCGGGTGTGATCCCTTTCGCTTTTCGCAAATCATAGTATGCCTGGACATAGCGGTCCATTTCTGGAGAGCTCTTGTAATCCATTATGGTGACCCCTGACAGGGAGACACCCAGCTCCTGCGCCTTTTTCTGGATGCCGTCAGGCGTCCCCACAAGGGTGACCCTGGCCACTCCTTGTTTCGCGATTATTTCCGCCGCTTTGAGGGTTCGGTCATCGTCAGCCTCCGGAAGCACGATGTGCTGAGGATCGGTTTGTGCTCTGAGACGGAGTCTTTCCAGAATGTTCATGATGAGATGCCCCCCTCCTGATTTTTTCTCCCCGTGACCTCTGTGTCTCTGTGGTGAACCATTTCCCGTACTTTCCCCTCGGACGAAAGGATTCCCTCCTCTGAAGGAAGGGCGCCTGGTTTCAGGGAAAATGAGATCCGTGAAAATCGAGCGGCTTCTGATAGTTTCCAAGAGGACAAAACTGGAGGATCTCGCCGACCAGTACGGTCGGCCTGATCTTGAGCAACTGATTCCCTTGCTAGATTCCCAGAAAGCCGATGTCTCTGCATTGACCCAGGAGCACGAGATCCATCAGTCAGCCCTGGCCCGGGTTTCTCAGGCCGTCGAATCCCTGGGTCTTTCCGTGCTTACGATATCGGTCACCCGATTGAGGGGAGGAGATTTTCAAGATGTGGATCTGGTTCTCTCCCTGGGGGGGGACGGAACCTTTGTCACAGCGGCTCACTTCATTCCAGCCACCATCCCCTTGCTGGGGATCAACTCCAACCCGGGGGGGTCCGGTCAGCGGATTTACAGCCTTGGCGCGTATACGAGGGTTCGGGCCGACGATTTTCCGTCAAAGCTCAAGGCTCTTATTGATGGCCAGGAAGGGAGAGACTACTTTCTTGAGACAAGAACCCGAATGGAGGTCCGGATAAACTCCGATCCTTCCAACACCTGCCTCGCCTTTGCGGAAGTCTTTATAGGACATCCGCTCCGGAAAAAGAACTCCAAACACATTCTCGATGTGGACGGGGTGGCGGAAGAGCAGCCCCGCACAAGCGGAATCATCGTATATCCTGCCCATTCCTATGGGGCCTGGGCGAAAGACGAAGGGGCCCCTTCCCCTCCCGACCCTCTGGGCATCTATTACAGAGTAACCGGGATTCTGGCACAGAAATACGGCCTTCGAGGGGGGCAGATCAGGGATCAACTGACCTGCACATCGAGCCTCACCGACGGAGTCGTCTCTGTGGATACCTTTTTCGATTATCCTTTCATCTTCGGCCAGATGGTCATGGTTCGAAAGGCCGAAGAAAAACTGGCTGTCGTGAGCTTCCAGTGCCCGGAATGACGGAAGAAACCCTCCCTCCCTTGCGCCTTTCCTCTTAGATGGAGCGCTCCCCTGATCGGGGTAGATCAAAAGGCCTATTTTCCTCCAGCCGAACCGCGCCGATCATAAGTGTGAAAGGGAAGAGGTGCTCACGATGGAAAGACTGCTCAACTTGATCTTCTACACGGTCCCCGCGTCCCAGCAGGTGGAGGTCCTGGAAGAGTCCATCCAGGCGGTTTCCATCGGGGTCTCTCCTGAAGTGCTGATGGAGTATTTCCTGGCGAAGCTGAACGAAGCCGCTCTGGAGCTGGCTTCATAACACCATCAAGAAAGAACGAACCTTCCTCGCACAGGCTAGTGGGCTGTCAACCTTTATTTTAGGGGTTATGTCATTCCCACGAAAGTGGGAATCCAGAATCTTAATACTGGATTCCTGCTTACGCAGGAATGACGTTGTACCAGATAACCCACAATTTAAGTATTGACAATGCACTAGTGCTTTCGAAGGGATTGCTCGATGGACTCTTTCAGCGTCTCCTTCAGGACTGGTTTCATGAGGCAGTCTTTGGCTCCTGCCTTGAGTGCCTCTTTCATGAGCGTCGGCTCCGACACTGCGGAGAACACAATAATTTTGGCCCCAGGGTCTTGGGAGATTATTTCTTTGACGACCTCTAACCCATTCTTGCCCGGCATGTCCATGTCGCACATGACCAGATCAGGGTGGAATCGGTGAAATTTGGCCAGGCCGTCGTTTCCGTCTTCTGCTGTCTCGACTTGATGGCCCAGCTCTGTCAGGAGCCTTGCGTATTTGGCACGGGAGAGCTTGCTGTCGTCCATAAGCAGAATAAAGGCCATTCTTGTGTCCCTACCTTCTTTCGAGCTCGAACGGAACAAATGATTTCCACGAGAGACAGGCGGGTTCCTCTTGGGTGGCAGTCTCCGGCGGGAATTGTCCGGATGGTGGAGCCGGCAGCACGGCGTCAGCAATACTAAGCCGCTTAATTCTTGAAGTAGAATTCGGCTGATTTTTCGTTCCGCCATTCGGTCAGCTTTGTCAGGATCTCCGCCTGCCTTTTCGGCGTCAGCTCCTCTCCTTTGCCGTCCCTCGACAGAAGCTCACTGAAAAAAAGCTGCGTCATTGGTGAAACGCGGTAAAGGAGGTCATCCACCCCCAGGTAAGAATTTTTCTTTCCATCCAGCAGCCTTTGGAGCTCTTCGGCAATTACCCTGGCCCCTTCGATGCGCGTGTGAGTCTCCATATTCCGGTCACACTGGCATTTGATCGTATCCAGGGTTCCCGTAAGGGGCTGATCGGTTCTCTCGACACGAAGATCGAGCTGCCCCCCTGATCTGGGGTCTGTGAGATGATACGTGTTCCCTTCCCGTTGCCACTTGTACAGCTTTATGAATTTCGCGAAACCTTTTTTGGCTATGGCCATGCCGAAATTCTCGCCAAGGGTCGTGCTGAGGGGGGTGTTTTCCATGACAACAGTGATCTTTCCCGATTTGTCCACCTCAAACCCCTTGACCCCCACGCCCAGCATCCCGAAGTAAATCGGGGGGCTCTTCGGCCCTACATCCCTCATGCTCCGGAGGAGGGCCGTCTTCTCCACAGGGTCCGCACCGGGAAGATTTTCGATCTGGTCCACAAGCTTGTCGAGGACTCCTGAATAGGGTTCTTTCGATGTCACCGCCAGGTGAAGGCGCTGCATGAGACTCAATAATGAAGGATGATCCGACAAGAGGGGTGGCAGTTTGGTATCAAAGCTCAGCCCCAGGTTGTCCGTCAGGCGCACGACGGAGCCGATGAAATCGTTCTGAAAATTCAGGTCCGGGTCTTGATGGGTCTTTATGGCACGCCCCATTCCCGCAAGATCCCTCGGGTGGAAAATCCCGCCAAGTTCCGGAGCTTCCTCGGCCCAGATGGCCATGCCGTTTGCGGGATGTTCTTTGTCGAATCCGACGGGAAGTGAACGTATCGGATCTGCTGTAAAAGCCAGATCATGG